>NZ_CP024848.1:3502286-3802948 GCF_003352005.1 Oceanobacillus zhaokaii | reverse complement strand
CAGCGGCTGATTTTGTTGAATACATTCCGAAGAATGAACGTACAAAAGATACTGCAATAGAAGTTACATCTGAGCAAATCAGACGAATATTAAGTGGTGAATCTACTGCACGTTATCCGAAACGCGAAGGAATCGATTTCTATCACCGCTATAAAGAGGATATCGCATTGCTAGCAGAGATGGGCTTTAAGGCATTCCGGCTTTCCATTCATTGGTCACGAATTTTCCCGAATGGCTATGATGAAATGCCGAATGAAGCTGGATTACAGTTCTATGACAATATATTTGATGAATTAGCGAAATATGATATTGAGCCAGTTGTGACACTATCTCACTATGAAACACCTTATGGCCTGACGGAAAAATATAACGGCTGGGCAGGTCGTGAAACAATTGATCATTTCGTACGCTATGCTGAAACAGTATTTACAAGGTACCGTGATAAAGTAAAATATTGGATTTCATTTAATGAAATTAATATGATTACAATCAGTCCATTTACTGGAGGCGGAGTCGTATCAGATAAAGAGAAAAACCCGGAACAAGCGAAATACCAAGGCTTGCATCATCAGTTCGTGGCAAGCTCACTGGCTACAAAGAAATTACATGAAATTATTCCAGGTGGTCAAATGGGTTGTATGCTTGCGAGAATGAGCACATATCCATTCACACCAAACCCAGAAGATGTACTCAAGGCACAACAGGATAACCAAGCAAACTTATTCTTTACAGATGTACATGCTCGTGGGGAGTATCCGAAATATATGGATCGTTTCTTCGCAGAGAATGGCATTGAAATTGTAAAAGAGACAGGCGATGATGAAATTCTAAAACAATATCCAGTTGATTACATTTCATTCAGCTACTATATGTCAATGCTATCCTCTGCATCACCTGAAGGAGAAGTGACGGAAGGGAATCTGATGAATTCGTTGAAAAATCCTTATCTGCAAGCTTCAGAATGGGGCTGGCAAATCGATCCAATTGGTCTGCGAGTTGCATTGAATGATCTGTACGATCGTTATCAATTACCACTATTTCTTGTGGAAAACGGATTAGGTGCTTACGATAAAGTCGAAGAAGATGGTTCAATCCATGATAGCTACCGCATTAGCTATTTGAGCAAACACATTGAGCAAATGAGGGAAGCAATCGGTGATGGCGTTGACTTAATGGGTTACTTAGCATGGGGACCTATCGATCTTGTTTCCATGTCAACAAGTGAAATGTCGAAACGCTATGGCTTCATTTATGTTGATAAAGATGATGAAGGTGAGGGTACTTTAGCCAGAAGCCGTAAAGATTCTTTCCAATGGTATAAAGAAGTTATTGAAAGTAATGGAGAAATACTATAAGAATTGGAACTGATTTTTCTAGACCTTTTTTATAAAAACGGCCGTGCTGAGGATAGCACGGCCGTTTTTAATGTATATATAGGAAATATTAAATAGAAAGATGAGGGGGATGAAATCCTTTAATAACATGAGCGGGGACATGGTCCGAAGAAATTAGAGCAGGTTAATTTACCAAACTTAAAATAAACATGAGTTTGAGGAGAACTGGTTAAATCAAAAGAACCATAAAACAGCACAAACGAAACTGATACTAAACTTAGTTAGGAATCGCATCACTGTACCTCCCAAATTAATATTCTTAATGATATCTCTAGCATAACGAAATACTATTAAGCGAGTACTAACTGAATATTAATTTTAGGTAAATTTATAGAATAAAAGAGCGAACAGGAATACACACTGTTCGCCTCTATCATTTAGCGGATTTAACTATTGCCTTGTAATCGATTAAGCAATCGAATATTTTTTCAAGTAATCTTTTACTTCATCTGCATTCTTTAATTCCCTTTTAGGCAAGATATAGGCACTAACGGAACTATTATAGAGATAAAAGTAATCATTGTCTTCTTTGAATGCCTGAATACCAGACCAGTTCACTTTTGTTTCGTCAGTAGAAGTGGTTTCTGTTATTCCATCTTCTGTAATGATCATACGATGTTTCCCAATCAGTCCGCCATTCCGACCTTCACGAATCATTTTCTTTACATTTCTGATAACTGTTTTGTAGAAAAACCTTGGATAAAACACGATCCATATGATGCTGATAATTAAAAAAGGTATAAATGCGAAAAGAAATGGTGTGTCACCAAGCTGAGAAAATAGATAGGATATTAAGATAAAGAATATTGGTGTTAAAAATCGTTGCATCTTTAGTGAATTCATAACGGATTTAGAGTTTTTCATGTGAAAAAGATTAAAGTTCAGGTAATCCTCTTCTGTGAGGTTGTAGTTTATCTCCAACTGCTCTCCTCCTTTAAATAATGTTAATCAGTGATTAGCGTTTTATTAAAGAAAGGAATCAATCTTCGTACATTGATTCCCTTCCTTTATTAATGTCGTTTACTAAGCCATAACACACCAGATTTAGCTAATCGGGGCAGGAATCCAGTAAATGGTGTTTTCATCATGTTACCGAACCCATCAGATTTTCCTAACGAACCGAGCGTTCCTTTTAACTTTATTTCCTTAGGTGTTTTAGGTTTTTTACCTGTAAGTATCGCTAACAGCACGTCGGCAATTCTTTCGCCTTGCATACCCGCTAGCTGTGCACTAGGTGAGTAATAAGACGATGCACAATCACCTAAGACATATATATTTGGATTGCTTGGAACTTGGTAATAGTCATTGACAATTATCTTGTCTTGGTTATCCTTTGCAAACGGTAATTCACGTACTAAGTAATTCGGTCTGACGCCTGCAGTCCAAATGGTGACATCGTTAAGGAAGCAAACGCCGTTATTGCATACACCATCTTTTTCTACGTACTCTACGTTTGAATGGTGAATGACTTCTACATTTTTTTCTACAAACCAGTCTTCTACATAAGATTGAATTTTAGAATCGAATGCTTTTAATACGGAAGCTCCACGGTCGAGCAAGCGAATATTCAAGTCTGGTCTGCTCTCCCTTATTTCCGATGCGACTTCAATCCCACTTAAGCCAGCTCCGACAATAGATACCTTTCCGTAAGCTTTTAAATTGCCGACTGCGACACCGGTGTGTCGTGCCTTCTGGAAGGTTTGCACACTTTCAGTGAACTCCTCAGCTCCAGGTGTTCCGTGATAATTATCTTCACAGCCAAGACCAATAACTAAGTAATCATAGGTAAGTGGATCTTCAAAATCTTGGAAGATAATTTGCTGGTTTTCAGTGTCAATTTTTGTTATATCACGAAATACGTATTGAACGCGCTTATCGTCTGGAAACTCAACGCGCACATCTTTTTCTGCAACCGTGCCCGCCGCAATTGTATAGAATTCTGTTTTCAACGAACGAAATGGATTACGATCTACGACAGTGATATGTATGTCTTCAGGTATTTGATAATCAAGCAGTCCTGTTAATACTTTTATGCCACCATAACCCCCGCCTAATATGACGAGTTTCTTCATGTAAATAACCCCCAAAATATGTAATGAAACCCTTTCTCTTGTTCATCTATAGATTAGCAAAGATTGGCCTGTCTGTCATTAAAGAATCAGTCATTTGAGCATTCTTTAATGTAAATCTCAGTTAGTCAGGAATATTCAAAATTAGACGATAAATGTTATACTCATTTTAATAGGGAGGGTGATTTTTGGGTGGATAACGTGATACATGCAATTCAAGACGAGTATGCAGATGATTATGTTTGGTGCTATGGTTGTGGGAGATTAAATGAACATGGATTACATCTTAGAACGGGGTGGCAAGGAGAAGAAACGATAACGGTTTATACTCCACTTCCAGAACATACTGCAATACCTGGTTTTGTCTATGGTGGATTGATTGCCTCTTTAATTGATTGCCATGGGACTGGATCTGCATCGCTCGCATTACACCGTAAAAATGGTCATGAACCAGGTTATGAAGTTGAGCCGCCAAGATTTGTTACGGCATCACTTTCGATTGATTTTATGAAACCAACCCCACTAGGAGTACGTTTAAAGGCAGTTAGCATATTGGAAGAGGTTCATCCTAAGCGGTGGAAAATACACGTAGAAGTATTTGCCAACAATTTGGTTTGCGCGAAGGGTATGGTTGATGCTGTTGTGATGCCGAAATCTTTTGTCTAAAATGGGTGGCGAGATGGATCAATAGGCAGTTAGTTGAATATGAACAATCTTTTTAAATTTTTCGTGCATGAAATAAGAGGGGTACTATATTAAAGACTGGGAATTTTCTTTGGGGAATTCCCGGCCTTATTCAAATTGTAATGCTACTCATGTGTACCATTCCTTTACCTTTTTATCAGTTGGTAATAGCAATGCTGCAAATCCTAATAAAGGTAATAATGAGATCATAATCATCGTTGATGTTAATCCAAAGAAATCAATCAGGGCACCTAGAGCAACTGAACCAATTGCTCCCATACCAAATGCTAGTCCGACAATTAATCCAGACATCGTACCAATTTTACCCGGTACGAGCTCCTGTGCATAAACAACGATGACAGAGAAGCTGGACATTAACATCAGTCCAATTACTGCAAGGATAAGGATAGCGATAGTGGGTCCAACGTATGGAAGGACTAATGCAAGTGGAGCAGAGCCTAATAATGAAAAAAGGATAATATTCCGTTTACCGAATCGATCTGCTAATGGTCCGCCAAGAAACGTTCCAACAGCACCCATTGCAAGGAAAGTAAAGATATACACTTGAGAGTTTGCGATTGTGATTCCGTAATTATCCATGACGTAAAAAGCATAGAAATTGGAAATTGCCGCACTATACCATGAACGTGCAAAGGTCACGAAGATAAGAATGATAATCGCTCCTTTAATTGCTTTGGAAACATTCTTATTCGGTTTTCTTTCAGTTTGTGTTCTTTTTTTGCTTTTAAATATTTTTATTTGCTTTGCATACCATTTTGCTATGTAAGAAAGGAACATAACCGCTAATGCAGCAACTAAGGTGAACCAAATTGCCCCGAATTGTCCTAGCGGAACAAGGATTAGTGCGGTGATTAAAGGAGCTAGTGCCTGTCCTGCATTTCCCCCAACTTGATAAATCGATTGCGATAGACCCCGCTTCGTTCCAGCAGCAAGATAAGCTACACGAGACCCCTCAGGGTGAAAAACAGCAGAACCGAGTCCAATAAAGACAACGCTTAAAAGAATCATCCAGAAATTCGGTGCTAGTGCGAGCCCGAGCATTCCGAACATGCTGCTCGTTAGTCCAATTGGCAATGCATAAGGAATTGGCCGCTTATCCGTATAGATTCCTACTAATGGCTGCATAACAGAAGAAATCATATTTAATGTAAACGCAATAAGCCCAAGCTGTGTAAAGGTTAAACCGAGTGAGTTCTCCAAAATGGGAAACATGGCAGGTATAACGGCCTGTAAGGAATCATTTAATAGATGGCATATTCCGATAATGAATAATATGGAATAGATTGGTTCACTTTCCTTTAGTATCTTGACTTTCTCTTTGTCGGTATTTTCCACAGCTTTACCTTCTTTCAATTAATAGTATCTAGCTTACTAGAACTTGAAAATGTAATTTTTATCTTAATATGGCTATACTTAATATTGTACAATTCAAATAATATTTAGCAATTACTTTTTCAAAATCAAAGTGCATTATATTATTGTTTGCGTTAAATTTATTTACTATGCTAATATATAAGTTTGCTTAGGAAATTATTAAAGAGGAGTTTACTATGACCACAAAGCGCTCGCTTCCATTTACTGTTTCAAAAACAGAAAATTTCTTTGATCGTTTAGGCGATTATATTGGTGATGTTTTTTATGATATTTTACCTGAACAAGGATTTGAATTACGAGATGAACAAATTTACATGGCATTCCAGTTGGAAAATGCTATTAAAAATAAACGTACGATATTTGCGGAAGCGGGTGTAGGGACGGGAAAGACACTCGTTTATTTATTATACGCGATTTGTTATGCGCGATATATTGGAAAACCAGCGATAATTTCTTGTGCCGATGAAACACTCATTGAGCAGCTTGTGAAAAAAGGTGGCGACATCGAAAAGCTAGAAAAAGCACTAGACTTGCAAATTGATGTGCGACTGGCAAAAGCACGAGAGCAGTATGTTTGTGTGAAGAAGCTGGACCCGCTTGCGAATATGACAGACGATGAAGATATTTTACGCGTACACGATCAGATTCCTGACTTTGTCTACGATTCAGGAACTTCGATGAAGACATTTGAACGTTATGGTGACAGAAAGGAATATCCATGGGTACCGAATGAAACATGGGGGAAGATTGCTTGGGATCCATTACAGCAATGCTCTACCTGTGAGTTTCGCCACCGTAGCGGGCAGACATTAAACAGAGAGTATTACCGACATGCAACAGATATTATCATTTGTTCCCATGACTTTTATATGGAGCATATTTGGACGAAGGAATCACGTAAACGTGAAGGGCAAATGCCTCTTTTACCAGAAGCAAGCTCGGTAGTTTTTGATGAAGGACATCTATTAGAGTTCGCGGCACAAAAGGGATTAACCTATCGATATAATTTAGATACTTTGACGAATGTGTTAACTGGCTATATGGGTCAAGATATTCGTGAGGAATCCTTACTATTAGTTGAGGATATTCTGGAGTTGAATGATGCTTGGTTTGAGCTTCTAGGAGATACTGCTACAGCTGTCGAAGGGTCGAATCGGAAGCAATTAGCGCCTTCGAAAAAGATGCTGCAAATGGCACGCGATTTGGATGACAAAGTACAGCAACTACTTGAACAACTCGTCTTTGATTCTGAATTATTCACGATGGACGACTATTATATTAAAATTATCGAGGAGTATTTGGAGTTCTTCGATTATGGCCTATCGATTTTATTAAAGGATGATGAAGGAATCTACTGGCTGGAGGAAAATGAAAGTACGACGAGCTTTGTTATTATGCCGCGATTGGTCGAGGATGTACTGAAGCAGGAAGTATTTTCGCAAAAAATTCCTTTCATATTCTCCTCGGCAACATTAGCGGATGGTGGAGACTTTGCATATATAGCCAGCAGTTTAGGGATTGAGGAATATGATTCCTTCTCTGTTGCCTCGCCATTTAATTATGACGAACAGATGAAAATCGAGAGTCATTTGGATACAGGCAATTTAGAAAAATGGCAAGGTATTTATTCGAAGCTACTAGAAAATAGTGGGGCTTCACTAGTATTATTCTCTACTGAACACGAGATGGAGCTTTTCCGTGAATGGGCAAACAATCAGACATGGCCATTTGCATTACTATATGAAGGCGATAAAGAAATAAGTACAATGGTACGTGAATTCCAGCTGGAGGAGTCAGCCGTACTGTTTGCGCATCATCTCTGGGAAGGCTTGGATGTTCCGGGAGAGGCATTAACACAGGTTATCATTTCCTCCCTGCCATTTCCGCCAAAAGACGCGGTATTTGAAGCGAAACGGAAGCATGCAGCAAATCCCGATCAAGAAGTCGATGCACCGTATATGCTCCTAAGAATGCGTCAAGGAATTGGCAGATTAATTAGGACAAGCTCGGACCATGGAGTTATTCATATTTGGATGACGGAAGAAGAAAAGGGCAAATATGGAAAGTCTATTGAGAAAGTAATGCCTGTCGGTATTGATTGGTAGGATTTCTTTAGAAGTATATGATGTTGATTCCTTGTGATGCACGGCATCTTGAGTTTTTGCGTAGAATTTAAGCATATTGATGACTTAAACCTATTAGTTGATTCGTGGGAGAAGCTTTCCGTTAGGAGGAAAGCTTTTTTCACCGTTCAAGCTGTACGGTACTAATCATAACTGTCTTTAATGAAACGTTTTTTTCTTTGTCAATGATTTTAATTGTGAAAACTGAACAAAAATATTGCCTATCTATACAAATCGTTGATATATTAAAAACATAAAATAAATTGTGTGATAATTGGAAATATAAGGTGAATGATTCATTACTAGATTTGCAAGTTTTTGGGTATTTTAATATGAGCTAGATATGAAAGGAGTGGTAAATAATGTCGATAAACAAAGTTGCTTTAATTGGAACTGGATTTGTTGGCTCAAGCTATGCGTTTGCTTTAATTAATCAAGGTTCAGCGAATGAACTTCTAATGATTGATATTAATGAAAAAAAGGCACAAGGTGATGTAAAGGATTTAAATCATGGAAAAGTATTCGCTCCGAATCCGATGCATATTCGTTCTGGTACTTATGAAGACTGTATGGATATGGATATTGTTGTGATTTGTGCTGGAGCTAATCAAAAGCCTGGTGAAACTCGGCTCGACCTAGTAGAAAAGAACTTAAAAATATTTAAAACGATTGTAGATCAAGTAATGAAAAGTGGGTTCGATGGCATTTTTGTTGTTGCTACAAATCCAGTTGATATTTTAACTTACGCGACATGGAAATTTAGTGGACTACCAAAAGAACGGGTAATTGGCTCAGGTACGATTTTAGATACTGCCCGCTTTCGCTATTCATTAGGAGAATATTTTAACGTTGCACCAAGAAATGTTCATGCATATATAATCGGTGAACACGGTGATAGTGAGCTTCCTGTATACAGCTCTGCATCTATTGGTACAATTCCGGTCTTAAAATTAATTGAAAAAAATGAGCAATATAATAAAGATGATTTAGACAATATCTTCAGCCAGACACGTAATGCTGCCTATGAAATTATCGAAAGCAAAGGCGCCACTTATTACGGAATTGCAATGGGATTAGTTCGGATTACAAATGCCATTTTTAAAAACGAGAATTCCATCTTAACTATTTCTGCACATCTTGATGGTGAATATGGAAATAACCACGTATATGCGGGTGTACCAGCTGTTATTAACAGGAAAGGGATAAGAGAAATTATTGAAATTGACTTGAATGATGAAGAGCAAAGGCTATTCGATAATAGTGTAAATGTTTTAAAAGGTATACTTGCTCCGTATTTTGAAGAAGTGAAACCAAATTAATCATTTGGTTTCACTCAGTGGCATGATTCACAACCTTATCCCAGTCACAATCGGAAATCTGATTGGAGGAAGTATCTTTATGGGGTGGATGTATTATTATGTAAATAAAGAATAAGATGCGACTCTCTCGTTTTTGTCGAATGTTAGTGAAGGGTTTCTGGGTAAATTGAATTATCTAGTCCCATAATGTAAGCTAATTATCATCGTAAATTAAATAATCCATCCTTATAGATTTCTGCAGGATGGATTATTTTCTATTTTTCATGAAGCAGCTCAATAAAATGAGTTAAAATCTTCGCAGTTAATCCCCAGATAACTTTGCTTTCATATTTGTAAAAAAGCTCTTCGATATGATGTGTGTGCCAGTTATAATTTTCTCCGCCAACAATTAAATCGAAAGGGAAATTCGCATCTGGGACTACTTGTAGGTTTACTTTATATCTTTCTGGATCTGTTTGTAGAAAATAGGTTAGTGGTACCATGAATACCTCGCTAACCTCAGCGGGATTCGGCTTCATTTGAGCTAGATCTGTAATTCGACCAACAAATGGATAGATAATTCTACCACGGTCCATTGTGACATAATCAAGTGGTAAAACATCTTTAATAGTTGATTCTGTTAATCCTAACTCCTCTGTTGTTTCGCGGATTGCAGAATATTTAGGGTCGGGATCATCTCGATCTATTCTTCCGCCTGGGAAGCAGATGTCACCAGGCTGACTGCGTAAATTCATCGATCGGACTTCGAATAAAATATGTGTTTCATTTTCAATCTCTACTAAAGGAATAAGTACAGCGGATTTTCGAAGTTGCTCATAACCGAGGATGGATGGTACTCGGTCTTTCAATTTATTAATGATTTCTGATGTGTTCAACTAGTCACCCCCTCATACTATTATACAAGCCTATGCATCCGAAAGACCAATTAATTTATTTTATTGAAAAAGCAGAAAGTGACAGTCGATCTGATCTATGCAATAATTATAATAAACTCGAGTAAGAGAGGTGTAAAAGGTGAAGCAAATCTATACAGGCAAAACGAAAGATGTATATGAATTAGAGGATGGGAATTTTTTACTTAAATTTAAGGACGACGTAACAGGAGAGAATGGTGTATTTGATCCCGGAGCTAACACCGTTGGACTGTCCATTGAAGGTGCTGGGAGAGCAGGTTTAAAATTGACTCAGTTTTTCTTTGAAATTTTAAAGGAAAAGGGTATTCCGACACACTATATTGCTGCTGATATTGAAGAAGCTACGATGACAGTTGTACCGGCATCCGTATTCGGTCAAGGATTAGAAGTAATCTGCCGTTACCGTGCTGTTGGCAGCTTTTTAAGACGCTATGGTAAATATGCGGAGGATGGTCAACCTTTAGATGGGTTTGTTGAAGTTACATTAAAAGATGATGATCGCCAAGATCCGCCGATTTCAAAGGATGCTTTACATATGCTTGGTGTTCTTACAAATGATGAATATGATACACTTAAAACATTGACACAGCAAATTTCTCAAGTTGTTAAAGATGAACTAGCGAAGAAAGACATTGAATTATATGATATAAAATTAGAATTCGGAAGAGATGCGAACAATCATGTTCTCTTAATCGATGAAATCTCAGGTGGAAATATGCGAGCATATAAGAATGGCGAGTATATTGAACCATTGGAATTGGAAAAAATGATGCTGCAATAATTTAGGTTATGGGCCGCTATCTATTCAATTGGATAGTGGTCTTTTTAGTTTGTCTATTCTAATCCCTCGGCAAAGCGGACAAACTTCTGTTTGACCTTCGCACGATCGGGAAAATATTGTAAGTGCTCCGACTGGACTTATGAAGGCTCGGGAATACGAATAAGCACTCCAACCCCTAACCGCGAGCGCTCCACTTCCTCACAGAAGAGATCCATGCCACTAAAATCAACATTATTTGACAAAACTAGGGGAGTGACAGGCGCACCCCAAACATGACATTTGTCATATACACATCTTGACATTTATGACTTATAAATCAGATAGTTTTCCTCTATGCTAGTAGTAACGAAATTCGGCTATAATAGGAGGATAAATATGAGTAAACAAAAACAAGCGCAATTAAGAAAAAGCGTTGCACCTTATGCGAGTTCAAATACAAAACTAAGTATTATACAATTAATAAATTCGATTGTTCCGTTCTTTCTTCTATGGTTTTTTGCATATCAGAGTTTAAATGTTTCCATTTGGTTAAGTATTGTATTCTCTATTGTGGCAGCGGGATTTGTCGTGCGCATCTTCATTATTTTTCATGATTGCACACATATGTCTTTTTTCAAGAATAGTAAAGCAAATCGGGTTGTCGGTACGATTACAGGAATCATTACCCATTTTGCCTTTGAGAAATGGAAAAGAAACCATGCGATCCACCATGCTACAAGTAGTAATTTAGATAAACGCGGGACTGGTGATGTATGGGTTATGACGGTTGATGAATATACAGAAGCGTCGTTCTGGGGCAGACTAGCATATCGATTATACCGTAATCCGTTTGTGTTATTTGGTTTAGGACCGATCTATCTTTTCTTTATCGAAAATAGAATCAATCGAAAAGGTGCGAAACGAAAAGAGCGTTTAAACACTTATTTAATAAATGCTTCAATTGTAGTCATTTATGCACTTTTGATATGGGCTATTGGCTGGCAGGCATTCTTAATTATCCAGCTTCCAATCCTCATGATTGCTGGCTCCGCTGGAATATGGTTGTTCTATGTACAGCATCAGTTTGAAGATTCCTATTTTGAGAATGAAGATGAATGGGATTATGTAAAGGCTGCGGTAGATGGCAGCTCTTATTATAAGCTTCCGAAAGTACTCGAGTGGATTACTGGAAGCATTGGTTACCATCATGTCCATCACTTAGCCCCGAGGGTACCAAATTATAATTTGGAGAAAGCCCATGAATCGACGCCACCATTACATCAAGCAACGACAATAACATTAGCTTCAAGCCTAGTATCGATTCGTTTCCGTCTGTATAATCAAGCTAGTAAATCTTTTATTAGCTTTAAAGAATTTAAAGCACTTGAACGTAATAAAAAGAAAACGCTGCGTATGAAGGCAAGCCGCCCGAGCTTCCAAGAGAAATAATAACAATTCCCTCAAGCTTCCACCTAGCCTGAGGGTTTTTTCTTCTCATAGTTTGTTATACTGAGATAAATAATCGTAATTTTATTCATAGGGAGGATGAACATGCAAACGTGGTATCATATTTTTCCGAAAAAAACAGGACTTAGCCTTTTTGCATGGATTGCATTTTGTCTGCTTCCTTTCTATTTTATCTTTAAATCATCAACACAGGCAGAAATTATTATTGGTATTCTGATGATTTTCTTGTTCTTCATTACTTATCGATTAGCATTTATTAAAAAAGGGTGGACTGTTTATGTTTCGGTAGGAATAGAAATGGCAATAAGCATTGGCATGACTCTTTATTTTGGATATGTCTATTTCTCCTTATTTCTAGCCTTTTTCATTGGTAATATTCAAAATAGGGCGGGATTTATAGCATTATATGTTGTCCATCTCATTACGACAGTTGTAGCAGTAGGGGTTGGATTTTTTATTCAGGAACAACTCTTTTTCTCACAAATCCCTTTCATAGTGCTTTGCATTATTGGTGTAATTTTGCTGCCGTTCGAAATGTATAATAAAGTAAAACGTGAAAAGCTAGAAATGCAATTGGAAGACGCAAATGAAAGAATCTCGAAATTAATGATTATTGAAGAACGTCAGCGGATTGCTCGGGATTTACATGATACATTAGGACAGAAGCTTTCCTTAATTGGCTTAAAGAGCGATTTGGCGGGCAAGTTAGTAAATAGAGATACGGAAAAGGCAAAATTGGAACTATATGACATTAATCAAACGGCCAGAACAGCTTTAAAAGAAGTTCGCGAAATTGTATCGACAATGAAAAGCATGAAATTAGTCGATGAGCTGATTAGTGTGCAGCAGGTCTTCAATGCGGCACAAGTGGAATATCAGCAGGAAGGGGACCCAAAGCGTATTGGACTTCCAGTATTCGTTGAAAATGTGCTGAGCATGTGTTTAAAGGAAGCAGCTACAAACGTTGTTAAACACAGCAAGGCTACATGCTGCAAAATATCCTTTCGGCAGTCACCAAGTGAAGTGACCATTATCGTCGAGGATAATGGTATTGGCATGCGTGATAAATTAGGTTCGTTTAAAGGACATGGACTTGATGGAATGAGAGAAAGATTGGAATTTGTTAATGGGACGTTACAAACGGAATCAATCCAAGGAATGACCCTCACAATTAAAGTTCCAACTGTTATTAAGCAACAATAGCAGCTTTTATAAATGCCTCGTTTTATATAGTTTGCTGCTGTTTATATAAAGTGCATAAAACTGGGTGGGCGCTGGCTCTCTGGCCGATCGCTCCGAAAATACACTTCGCGCACCTTAGGGGAGCTGGTGAGCCTTCTTGTGCTTTCGCACTTCGAAGTCTCACCTAGGCTCTTCTTCCCACAGGAGTCTACGTGTATTTTCTCCGCTGGAAATAGAACTGAATCAAGACATAAGAATTAATTACCTAATAACAATCGTAGTTGATATAGTGAAGGAATAAAGACTCTTTTGAATAGGCACAACAGTCCAGATCTCAAATTATTACAAATTTCATTAGTTTACAGTTTATATCGACTATTAATTTCATAAAAGAGCAACTATCTTATAGAAAATAGCCATATTAATTCAAAGTAGAATAGGAGGGGCGGGCATGATCCGAATTGTTATTGCGGAAGATCAGCGATTATTACTTGGTGCACTTGGGTCATTACTTGATTTGGAAGAGGATATGGAAGTTGTTGGCAAGGCAAGTAACGGGGCGGAAGCGCTTGTCCTTGTGGAGCAACAGCAACCAGACATTTGTATAATGGATATTGAGATGCCGGTAAAAAGTGGACTAGATGTGGCAGAGGAATTGATGAATAGCGACTGCAAAGTTATTATTCTAACCACCTTTGCCAGAACAGGATACTTTGAACGCGCTCGAAAAGCAAAGGTTAGCGGCTATTTGTTAAAGGATAGTCCAAGTGAGGAATTAGCAAACTCAATTAGAATTATTATGGATGGGCGAAAGGTATATGCGCCAGAATTGATTGATATGGTCTTTGAGGAAGAAAGCCCGCTAACAGAGCGAGAGGAGCAAATAATTAAGCTTATAGCTGATGGAAAAAATACAAATGAAATCGCAAGTGAACTATACCTTACGAACGGTACAGTGAGGAATTATGTTTCTGTTATATTAGATAAATTAAATGTTAGCAATCGGATTGCAGCTATTTCAAGATTTAAAGAAAAAGGATGGTTTAAATAGGAAGAATTTATCCTGCATTAACTGGCTGTAAGATCTCCAGATTCAAACCTTTGAAAAAACAGGATTTGTAAGTGTGGTTGGACAGCCAATCAAAGCCCGATCCGTTCGACTAACAATCGATGGGGGTGAAAAAGTCCCTTATCATTGAAGTTTAACTTTATCTTAAGAAATCTAGTGACTACTTTTTGAAAGGGGATATGCTAACGAAGCATGCTATATTTCTAATGATATTGCTGCGGGTAATCCTGAATTGAATCGATTGCGTGTGGAAAAGTGGGTAATAGAGACCGCAGAAGTTGAACACACCGACATCATTATCCTTCCTGAAATGTGGACGACAGCCTACACATTACTAGAACTTGAACGCTATGCAGATAAAGATGGTGAACCAACAACTAAATTTTTGCAGGGACTTGCAAAGAAGTTCAAGATTAATATTATTGGTGGCTCTTTTGCCAACATGAAATCAGGGTAAGTTTATAACTCTAGCATTGTTGTTGATAGGGAAGGAAGCATTGTCTATCAATATGAAAAAATTCATCTTGTGCTAATGCTGAATGAACCGCAGTATTTAGCTGGCGGAACTGAGAAAGTAAACGTGTTTGAGCTGGATGGAGTGAAAATCGGCGTTATTTTTTGTTATGATTTACGTTTTCCTGAGCTGTCTAGAAGTCTAGAACTTCATGGTGCCCAAATTCTCTCTGTTGTTGCGGAATGGCCAAGTGTAAGAAGGAAACATTGGCAGGCATTGCAAATTGCTCGAGCAATCGAAAATCAATATTATGTAGTTTCTTGTAATCGAGTTGGCAGTTGTGATGGAGAAGTGTTTGCAGGAAACTCGATGGTCATTGACCCATGGGGGACTGCTTACTGATTGGTAGTGAGACAGATGAAGAGACTATTACCAAGTCACTGTCTATCGATCTCGTTCCTAAGATTAGAAAGAATGTACCAGTATTTGATAGCAGGGTACCGGAGTTTTATGAGTGAGAAACTCTCAACAATTAGGAGAAAAAAACCCGTGAAAAGCAATTGCGCTTTATACGGGTTTTTTTAATAACGATTATTTTGCCTTCACATTAGGTGGTTCTTTCATTTTTCCTGTAACAACATCTTCGGTAATGTGTACCTGACAGGTTTTTCCTGTATTGTTAATGAACTTAAAAACACCATTATTAAAGTCTGTTCCAATTTCTTTATAAAAGATACCTTCATAGAGGTTTTGTTTCGATCTTGTAAAGCTAAGTCGGTATTTGCCTTCATCTTGTCTAAGAAAGCCACGAACTCCCTTTTCAAATAAAATATCTTCTTCACTTTTAATTGTTCGGTCAATAGAAACAAGATGAATATCGATAAAGGTCATCTCACGTAATAAGACGTTCACAAAGGAACCCTTTGTGATCTCTTCCCATCTATTTTGCGGGCTTTGTCCAACAATGATTTGTGTAATATTATGATTATGTGCTACCTCTGCAATTGCTTTGACAGAAGAGCGCTTCTCATTATCACGAATAATAAATTCTTCTACATCTAATTCGTCACATAGTTCTTTCCATCGTTCGATATATCCGGACTTTTCCGCATCGAATTCATCGTAAGGCAGTGAATCGACAGTTAACACATACAAAGGACAATCCATTATTTTAGCTAATTTATGACCGCGTCTGATTAATCTTTCGCCGTTTGGACCATAGTACACGCATACTAAAATACTTTCATCCATGCGACCTTTTATTTTCCTCATGACGGTAATTTCACCTCTTGAATTTTCATATACTCATTTGTTAATATACGCTTAAAACTGTATCAGTTTAACACGTTATTTTGATTTCGTGAACCCTTATTTTTAAAAAAATATATCTGGAAGTAATAATCGAAAATAACAGTTAAATTTTAATTATCTATAGCATAAGCCATCTATTCATTAAATGCTATAGATAATGATTAAATTAGGTAATCTCCTGCTACTAAAAAGGTGTTTTACCTAAATGAATTACATCTTTCATTTGTTATATGTGCATTGAAGCACAAATTACGTTATAATTAGTACTGTGTAAAAAACCAATAAATGACAGCGATATTTAATTATAAAGAATGTTCATTTTACACTCGATTTCATCCACTGAACTAGAATCATTCAAAATTCCCTCTTGCCACTCTAGGTTGGAGCGCTTTCTACTTAGTTAATCAACTAAAATGGTAACTCTACAATAGAAATTGCAATTAGTCGAAAGTCTAACCCTTAGGATTATTGTTACACTCTAATAAAGAAAACGTCAGATATATTTATCTTCCTATATTATTTTAGAATATCTGGGGGAATATATAGGTAGAGATTACATATTCGTATTCCTAAGTATACTTATGCGAGAAATTTCAATATGTTAATCCAGCTTCAAACATGCTTTTTTCTATATTAATCTGTAGAACGTTTTCGAGTGAATCAATCTAATCACTTATAATTCTTTCTATAGTGTGTTTGTTCTGCCTGACAATTGAACGATTCAATGTATTGGTTGAGAGCGGTTTTAAGCAGCAATGCTACTTTCAATGTTGCTATGCTGAGAAGATTTTATACCCTTTCTACTGCAAATGCAAGTTATCTTGCTAGATGCAAAACATGTTTAAGAAACACTACTATAATTAGTATGTAAAATTAAACATTGGATAATACTTCACTATAAGAAATGGAGGTTTGATTTTGATATCTGTTAATGTACTAATTATTATCCCTTTTTTAGCAGCTGCACTGATTCCTTTCTTAAATAAAAGGATATCAAGATTACATATTGGTTGGTTCGTACTATTCGTTCCCCTCATTTTATTTATATTTCTAGCTCGCTACATTCCAAGTATTGCGAACGGATCAACGTATTTATATACCGTTAATTGGATCCCTTCCTATGGCATTAACTTTACAAGCTATTTAGACGGGCTTAGTTTAATTTTTGGTCTAATTATTACAGGGGTAGGGGCCTTAGTAATTTTATACTCTATTTATTATTTATCTGAGAACGAATCATTGAAGCATTTCTATGCTTATTTAATGTTGTTTATGGGTGCTATGCTTGGTGTCATCTTCTCGGATAATATTATGGTCTTGTATGTATTCTGGGAGTTAACAAGTATTTCCTCCTTCCTGCTGATTGCCTTTTGGTTTCAACGAAAACGATCAAGAGAAGGCGCGCAGAAGGCATTACTTATTACGGTAAGTGGTGGAATTTCGATGCTTGTCGGCTTTATTATGATCGGAAGCATCACGGAGACGTTTAGTTTTCGTGAAATTATCACAATAATCCCAGATTTTTACGAACATCATTTATTCATTCCGGCAATGCTATTGATTCTGCTTGGTGCATTTACGAAGTCAGCTCAATTTCCATTTCATATTTGGCTTCCAAGTGCGATGGAGGCACCAACACCTGTTAGTGCTTACTTACATTCCGCAACAATGGTTAATGCGGGTCTTTACTTAGTTGCCCGTTTTACGCCAGTATTTGGTGGGGAAGTAGCCTGGTTCTGGCTTGTTACTGGAATTGGTCTAGTAACGATGTTCTGGGGCTCCTTTACAGCGGTACGACAAACGGATCTTAAAGCATTGCTAGCCTACTCGACGATTAGTCAGCTAGGTATGATTATGAGTATGTTTGGAATGAGTTCAGCAGCGCTTAATAATGGCTATTCTGCAGATTCGGTTGTCTATACTCAGGCTGCTTTCGCTGCGCTATTCCATCTAATTAATCACGCAACATTTAAGAGTGCGTTATTCATGGTCGTTGGTATCATTGACCATGGTGTAGGAACACGTGATATTCGTCGGCTTGGCGGACTTGCAACATATATGCCAGTCACATTTACAATTGCCATGATTGGCAGCTTCTCGATGGCAGGATTACCACCATTTAATGGTTTCTTAAGTAAGGAAATGTTCTTTACTTCGGTACTCAATATTCGCGATCTTAATATTTTTTCCCTAGAGACCTGGGGCACGATGCTACCAGTAATAGCCTGGGTCGCTAGTGTATTTACCTTTATTTATTGTATGATAGTTGTCTTTCAGACCTTCTTTGGCAAGTATAAAGAAGAAAGGTTAGAACACCCAGCACATGAGGCACCACCTGGGATGCTAATTGCACCTGTCATTCTTGGGGTATTAGTTATAGCGATTTTCTTCTTCCCAAATGTACTAGGGGATTATTTAATTGTTCCAGCAATGGCTAGTATTTTCCCGACGTTTGCAACGGAAACTGATCTTGGCGTTACGATTTCTGCTTGGCATGGGTTTCAACCAGAGTTATGGATGACGATTGGTGTTGTCGTCATTGGGACTTTACTATATATCTCATTAAAGTACTGGAAGAAGATTTACGGGATTCTGCCAGAAAGCTGGTCATTTGATTCGTTATATAACGCTATTCTTGAAACAGTGGAAACAAGCTCGAATAAAATTACAAATTTCTATATGACTGGCTACCTTCGCGATTATCTCGTGTATGTTTATTTATTCTTTATTATCGTCGTTGGCGGTACATTAATCTACACGGGAGCGCTGGACTTTAGCATTGCAAATAATGCACCGATTGATGCCATCGATTGGGTAATTGCAATTACGATGATTATTGGAGCGGTTGCAATCATCTTTGCAAAATCACGTTTGACTGCAATTTTATTAAATGGTGTTATTGGTTATGGTGTGGCTCTTTTCTTTGTCTTATTGCGAGCACCGGATTTAGCGCTGACGCAAACAGTTGTTGAAACAGTCACAACTGTACTCTTCCTTGTAGCCTATTATTTTTTGCCGGAATGGAAGAAAGAGGATTCTCCAAGACGTACGAAGAGCATCAATTTATTAATCTCCATTTTAGTCGGGACAATCTTTGTTATTGTTGCATTAGCGGTTCAAAATGGAAAACTATTTGAGTCAATTTCGAGCTACTTCGAAAATTCTTATGAACTGGCAGGCGCGAAAAATATTGTAAATGCGATTTTAAGTGATTTCCGTGGATTTGATACGATGCTCGAAGTTGTTGTACTCCTTATAGCTGGAATTGGTATCTTTACACTAATTAAATTCAAAGCTGGAAAGGGGGAGGAAGAGCTTGAAAATAAATAACGTTATACTAAGAACGGTCGCGAGGGTCGTTGTTTATATCATTTTAACGTTAGCTGTCTACTTATTTTTAGCAGGTCATAATAATCCAGGCGGAGGCTTCATAGGCGGGCTTGTTCTTTCAACTGCTTTTGTACTTTTATTTATCGTTTTTGATATTGAAACGATACAAAAGGCCCTGCCGTTTGATTTTAAAAAAGTAGCGGCACTTGGTGCGCTTTTAGCTGTTGGTACAGGGTTTGGATCATTCCTGTTTGATGTCTCATTCCTAACCCAGGCTTTTGACTATTTTGATCTTCCTTTCTTTGGGGAAGTGGAACTGACAACAGTTACTATCTTTGAACTAGGGGTAGCATTAGTCGTTGTTGGTGTCGTTGTAACGATTATTTTAAGTATTAGTGAGGATGTGTAATATATGGAAACGTTAATCACCATCCTGGCAGGTGTTCTAGTAACAGTAGCTACTTATTTGCTTTTATCAAAAAGTGTAATACGTGTGATTTTAGGAACCGCAATTCTCTCACATGCTGCCCATTTAATGATTATGACAATGGGTGGAGTAAAAAGGGGAGAGGTTCCGTTACTTGGTGGGGGAGAACAGGGGCAATATGTAGATGCGCTTCCACAGGCACTTATCCTGACTTCCATTGTAATAGGATTTGCAGTAACGGCCTTATCACTTGTATTAGCCTATCGAACATATCAAGAAACTGGAACAGATAACCTAGATGAACTGAGAGGGAATAAGCATGAATAATTTACTTGTATTACCAATGGCTCTCCCTGTTCTCGCCGGAATTATACTCATTTTCTTCCGTAATCACATAAAGCTGCAACGGGGCATAAGTCTTGTGGTGATGCTCTCAAATATAGGTATTGCCATTTATTTGTTAAATCAAATTCAGGAAAAGGGAATCCTTCGTTTAGACTTTGGGGGCTGGGAACCGCCTTTTGGCATTTTATTTGTAGCAGACTCCTTTTCCGTTATTCTTGTATTAATTGCAAGCTTTGTTGCTGCAATTTGTTTACTCTATGCTTTTTCGTCAATTGGCAAAGCATACGAAAATATGCTCTTTTATTCGTTTGTTAACTTTTTAATTGCAGGAGTCAATGGTTCTTTCTTAACAGGGGATCTATTTAATCTATATGTTAACTTCGAAGTGATGCTATTAGCATCCTATGTGTTAGTAGCCATGGGGGGGAAGAGGATTCAATTACGAGAATCCATTAAATATGTAGTAACTAATGTGCTCTCATCTTGGTTCTTCCTAATTGCGATTGCCTATTTATATGGTTCTGTTGGAACGCTTAATATGGCACATATCTCTGAACGAATTGCAGAATCTGGTCAAACGCCTTTATTGACTGGGATAAGCATGGTATTTTTAACCGTGTTTGCTTTGAAGTCCGGGCTCTTCCTTTATTTTTGGCTCCCAGGATCATATAGTGTGCCGCAAACTGCGGTCGCTGCTTTATTTGGTGCATTACTTACAAAAGTAGGGATTTATGCTATTATCCGTGTGTTTACATTATTCTTTTACCATGAACCAGACTTTACTCATACGATTATCGGTGTATTAGCAGGATTAACTTTAATTGGTGGAAGTATTGGAGCTGTTGCATTTAAGGATATTCGACAAATTGTTTCCTATAATGTTGTCATTAGTGTTGGCTTTATTCTAGTAGGATTAGCAGCTGGTACACAAGCTGCATTAGAAGGATCTATCTATTATTTATTACATGATATGATTGTTAAGGCATTACTCTTCTTGCTAGCTGGCACAATGATTAAGGTAGCTGGTTCTGCTCGTATAGATGAAATGAGTGGACTGATTCGAAATTATCCATTATTTGGCTGGTTATTCTTTATTGTTATGATTTCACTTGCCGGTATTCCACCACTAAGTGGGTTTATTGGTAAAGTATTAATTGGACAAGGTGCAGTGGAAACAGGTTCTTATCTACTTCTTGCGCTCGCCTTTTTATCTAGTATTGTGGTACTTTATTCGCTCCTTCGTATTTTCCTTAATTGCTTCTGGGGAGAAACAATGATTAGTTTTGAGGATGAAGTACCAATGAAAATGGGATGGATAATCCCTTGCGTGTTGCTTACCGCAGCGACGCTCGGTTTGGGATTAGGTGCAGAATCGTTAGCACCATATGTTAGTGATGCGGCAAATACCTTATTGAATCCAAAAATATATATTGATGCGATTCTACATGATAATTGATCGGATTGATATTATAAGGGAGGGAGTGCTTTATGGCGACTCAGTTTTTTACGAATTTGTTTATCGCCTTTCTATGGACGCTTTTCCAAGATGAGGAATACTTTAAATTTACAACATTTGTTACGGGATATATTGTAGGGGTTGGAATTGTTTATTTAATGCATCGGTTTTTTGGAGAAAGATTTTATTTAGGTCGATTCTATGCCTTTTTAAAATTAGTTTTGCTTTTCATTTCCGAATTAATTCAGTCTAGTTATCTTGTGCTTAAGCATATACTAAGTCCTAAAATTCACATTAAACCAGGAATATTCAAGTACGAAACGATACTG
This sequence comes from Oceanobacillus zhaokaii, assembly GCF_003352005.1. Classification (GTDB taxonomy): domain Bacteria; phylum Bacillota; class Bacilli; order Bacillales; family Amphibacillaceae; genus Oceanobacillus; species Oceanobacillus zhaokaii. The sequence goes on along the minus strand of NZ_CP024848.1, from coordinate 3,780,920 downwards.
GAAAGTGATGTGGAAGTAACTGCACTCGCAATGCTCTTAACATTGACGCCTGGTTCTGTCGTTATGGAAGTGACACCAGAGGGTGACACATTTTACATACATGGTATGGATGTGAAAGAGTCAAAGGAAATGTTATTAAAATCACTAAGTAAATTTGAAAAGGCAATTATGGAGGTGACAAGGTAATGATTAACATAATGCTAACAGCTGCCCTTGTATTGTTCGCAATTGCTATTTTAATTTCGCTTTGCCGAATTATTATTGGGCCAAGTCTGCCAGATCGTATCATTGCTTTAGATATGATAGGAGTTCACCTAGTATCCACAATCGCCATTATTTCAGTAATATTTCAAACGACGGCTTTTCTAGAAGTAATACTCATCTTAGCTATATTATCATTTATCAGCACGATTGCATTCTCTAAATACATCGAGAGGGGTGTTATTATTGAGCGTAAGCACGATCGCTGAGTTTATTGCTGTACTCCTCATGTTAATAGGTGCTATCATGGCTCTCATTAGTGCGATTGGGATTATCCGTTTTCCGGATATATACACACGATCCCATGCTGCAACAAAGAGTTCAACATTAGCAGTATTACTAACACTTCTCGGTGCATTCCTATATTTTGCAACAACTACTGGTTTCGTTAGCGTACGGCTCATACTAGGAATTGTATTTGTATTTATCACATCCCCAGTAGCCGGACATCTAATTACCCGTGCAGCATACCGTGCAAATGTAAAGCTAGCAGATACAACAATAGAGGATGAATTAGCAGATGTATTAAAAGAAAAACAACAGAAAGAGGGAAAGTAGACTATTTTGGGGTAGTTTGCTTTCCTTTTTTGGTTTTTGCGCGGGATTGCTGGCGCGAATAACTGCTCCTTAAGCAGTTGGTTTTGCGTAGAGCTCTAATAATCTTGAAAAACAAACGAGTCATGATAACGAATCATGACTCGTTTGGACTAGAGCGTAAAATTTACTATAAATACCCCAGATCACTTAGAGAAAGAATTAGCCGATCTGCAACTGCTAGAAAAAGAATTGGATATGAGGATGGAACAGCTTTATAGAAAGTAAATTATATTAAACAACAAGTACCCTTCTTAGACTCATATACTAACTCCCTTGACTGTCGACATACCAAGATAAAAGATAGCAAACGCACGAACCCAGCGCAGAAAATACACGAAGACTCCTGCGGGAGGATGGGCCTAGGTGAGACTTCGAAGTGCGGAAGCACAAGAAGGCTCACCAGCCCCCGCGGAAAGCGAAGTGTATTTTCGGAGCGACTGGCCAGAGAGCAATTGCTCTCCAAATTAGTTCTCACTTTAATCCATCAATTCAGCGACAATTTCATAGGAGCGCAGCCTATCCTCAAGATGGTAAATTTGTGAGCTAATGATCATTTCATCAGCTTCTGTTGCTTCTTGGAAAGCCTCAAGTCCGCGTTTCACTGTATCAGGACTGCCGATGATTGTCGTTCTTGGGTCAAGAGATTGCTCTACCGCAGCCCTCTCCATTGGTGACCAGACCTCATCAATATTATCAATTGGAGGCTGAAGCTTTGTAGCTAAGCCTTTACGAATATTTAAGAATTGCAATTGATGTGAACTGGCTAAGTATCGTGCCTTTTCATCCGTTTCAGCTGCAATAACATTAACCCCTACCATCGCATAAGGCTTCTGCAGCGTTTCAGAGGCTTGGAAATTATCTCGATATAGTTTCAGCGCTGGTATCGTATAGGCTGGGGCAAAGTGACTGGCAAATGAGAAATAGAGACCTTTCTGTGCAGCAAGTCTTGCGCTAAAGTCACTGGAGCCTAGTAACCAAATCGGAATATCTAATCCTTGACCAGGAACGGCCTTAACGCGTGATACAGGCTCTTTTGCGAAGTAGTCCTGTAATTCATTCACCTGCATAGGAAAGTCGTTAGGGCCCATATTTAAGGTGCGACGTAATGCATACGCGGTCGCTTGATCACTTCCTGGAGCACGTCCAAGTCCGAGGTCTATTCGACCTGGAAAAAGTGATTCAAGGGTACCAAATTGTTCTGCTATAACAAGAGTTGCATGGTTGGGCAGCATGACGCCACCAGAGCCAACACGAATATGATTGGTTTTGCCTGCAATGTGAGAAATTAGTACTGAAGTTGCCGAACTAGCAATACCTGGCATATTATGATGCTCCGCAAGCCAGAAACGATTGAAGCCCCATCTTTCAACATGCTGCGCTAATTCTACGCTTTCTTTAAAGGACTGGCTGGCGTCGCTGCCTTCAGCGATAGGTGCAAGGTCAAGAACGGATAATGGGATATTGTTAAATGTTTTAAGTTGGTTTTTACTCATCTTTTCTCACTCCTCCAAGATATGTTCTAATAAGAAATGATAGCTGTTTTGCGATATGGCGTCCAATTATTAGTCTGGATTGAAAGAAGTAATTAATCTTTAAAAAGTCTATTGACATGTTCTTTATAATGAACTAATATATAAGCGTGAACGGAATTCAGATTATTTTAATAAGAATATATTTTTTTATTATTAATGTTCTTAATAAAGAATTTTATATTACTCAAAGAATAGATATCATGATATCACAATAGAAAAGGTGATGATAATGGGTAAAAGAAATCATAGGATGATTGAAAATGGAAATCCTGCCGATATCAATATTAAAGAATATTTTAGTGTTATTAAGAAACGGTTTTGGATTATTGCGGTTATTACTATCATTGCAACGCTTGCAGGATATTTCTATAGTGCCTATAATTACACACCGCTGTATCAGTCATCTACCAGAATGATTTTAGGCTCAGGCGACCAGGATATGAATACATTGATGGTTATGATTAAAGATCCAATTATCATGGAAAAGGTAAGAGAAGAACTGCAACTCAATAAGTCAGCTGAGGCAATTGCTGGCCAGATAGAGGTTACAAGGATTGATGATTCGCAAGTCGTTAATATTTCGGTTACGGATACAGATTATGAAGCTGCTGCTGATATCGCGAATGCAACTGCATCATCATACAAAAGTGAAATTGTATCAATCCTAGATTTTACAGAGGTTCAACTACTTTCGGAAGCAAAGGAAAATCCGTTTGCCATTAATGAAACACAAAACCGTACAACAATCATTGCGTTGGTGTTTGGCTTAGTTGTTAGTATTGGGTTGGTATTTCTATTAGATTCGTTAGATGGGAAAGTAAGAAAGGATCGAGAAATAGAGGAGATATTAGGTGTCCCAGTATTGGGTGTCGTATCGAATATGAACAGGGTGAAAGATTCAACTAAAAAACGGAAACAAAAGGATGTAAATTTGCGGGGTGAAATAGTTGATATTAAATAAAAGAAAGTCCGTAGATAATCGGAAAATACATCTAATTACTTACTCCAATGCAGATTCTGTAATCTCAGACCAGTTTAGAACAATTCGGACCAACATTAAGTTTCTAATGGATGAAAAGAAAAACAGTGTATTTCTTATAACCTCGCCTGGCATTGGTGAAGGGAAGTCTACGACAGCGGCAAATCTGGCAGTATCAATTGCACAACAAAAGGAAAGCGTGCTGTTAATCGATGCTAACTTAAGAGAGCCAATAATCCAGAATATCTTTCAAATATCCAATGAAACTGGGTTAACGAATGTACTTGAAGGAAATACTTTACTCAAACAGGCAATCAGTCGAACAGATATTAAAAATGTCGACGTACTGACGAGTGGATCATCCGTACTAAACCCTACTGAAATACTTGGTAGTGATGCCATGATGAACTTATTGAATGAGGCTTCAGCTCGCTATAATGTCGTACTAATTGATTCACCAACGATATTACGTTCTACAGAAACAAGGGTGCTTGCTAATCAATGCGAAGGTGTTGTACTAGTGTTGGAGCATGGAAAAACAGAGCTGGAAAGTGCAATTGAATCGAAACGAATATTAGAGTTGGCCCATGCAAATCTACTTGGTGTCATTATTAACGATAAATAAGCAAATTTTTTTAGAATTATTGTTCGTTATAAAGAATAATATTATTAAATACATACGTAATAACATACTTTTGGTGATGTCTACTTACCTTTATCCATGTAGACACTCGGTCATGCTGTGGGTATTGCAGATACCTTAGACACGTACGTTGTCGAGAGTGTGATGTGAGGATGGGTTAGATGCCCATACATATTTTTTAATCTTTCATATTACATAAGTGAACTAAGGCTGTCACAGAAAGGCTTGGTTAACCCCTGGTTTTCTAATAGGATAGAATACTCGCTTGCGCTTTTGTTCTAGGAAAAAATTACCATTACATTGATTTCTAACAAAAATATAGGAAGAAGGAGGGATAAAATGACATATCGACAGCGTATTTCATTATTTATTATGATCGATTCCTGTATTGTTCTTAGTGCTATTTTTATTAGCATGTACCTAGCAAGTATTAATCTGCAAATAGGAAGCTATCCTGCTCTAGTAGCCATGTTAACAATCTTATTTTGCCATCATCTATTTTCTACAAAATATAAGTTATATAAAAAGGTTTGGGAATATGCGAGCATACAGGAGCTATTAATTATCTTAAAAGTAGTATCGTTTTCAGTTATCTCCGCTATGGTTATTCAGCTTTTATTATTTCAAGAAGTACAGTTTAAATTATTTATAGTAACATGGCTGCTTCATATGTGCTTCATTGGTGGGTCACGGTTTATATGGAGAATCTATCGTGATTCAGTTCTAAATCGATCAGATAATAAGATTCGCACATTAATCATTGGCGCTGGCTCTGCTGGCACAATGGTTGCTAGGCAACTATTAAAGAATAACGAGAGCAATCTTTTACCGGTTGCTTTTATCGATGATGACCCGAGAAAGCAGCGGCTTGAGTTGCTGGGTCTCCCAGTCATAGGTGGTGCAGATGCAATCGTAAGCAGTGTGCAAGAACTTGAAATAGACCATATCATCATTTCCATTCCCTCGCTTAGTAAAAAAGAGTTAAATAAGATTTTTCTAGAATGTGCAAAGACCGATGCACAAACGAAAATTCTCCCATTTCTAGAAGATTTAATAACTGGGAAAGTATCGATAAATCATTTTCGAGATGTACAGGTCGAGGATTTGCTGGGAAGAGATCCTGTCGACATGGATATCGAAAGCATCTCCGAGTATATCAACAATAAAGTTGTCCTCGTTACAGGTGCAGGTGGTTCGATTGGCTCAGAAATAACGCGGCAAATTTCAGCGTTCCATCCAAGGCAGGTCATTTTACTTGGTCATGGAGAGAATAGTATTTATTCAATTGAAATGGAATTACAGGAGAAATTCAAAAACAGCCAAATTGATTTCATTACAGAAATTGCTGATGTTCAGGATGAAGTGAAGATGATGACCGTGATGCGAAAATATCAGCCCGATGTCGTCTATCATGCTGCAGCACATAAGCATGTGCCGTTAATGGAACGTAATCCAGAGGAAGCGGTAAAGAATAATATTATAGGGACTAGAAATGTCGCTAATGCGGCAAGTCAAAACAATGTCGGTATATTCGTGATGATATCGACGGATAAGGCGGTTAATCCGACAAGTGTAATGGGGGCATCGAAGCGGCTAGCGGAGATGATTGTTCAGAGTATGGATAAAGAAAGCAATACGAAGTTCGTCGCCGTACGATTTGGCAATGTTTTGGGTAGTAGGGGCAGCGTGATTCCATTATTTAAAAAGCAAATTGAAAAAGGTGGACCAGTGACTGTCACACATCCTGATATGGTCCGCTATTTCATGACAATTCCCGAGGCATCCAGGCTAGTAGTCCAGGCGGGTGCACTTGCGAGTGGCGGAGAAATATTTGTATTGGATATGGGAGAGCCGGTGAAAATTGCAGATCTTGCCAAGAATCTAATCAAATTGTCAGGTAATTCTACTGAAGATATTGGCATCGAGTATACGGGAATAAGACCAGGCGAAAAGCTATTCGAGGAATTACTTAAGGATAATGAGGTTCATCAAGAACAAGTATATCCAAAAATATACATCGGGAAGACGACAGAACTATACATCGACGATATTAATCAAATTATAAAGAATTATAATGTTATCGAGGCAGACACTCTTCGAAAATATTTATTAGATTTGGCAAATAATACAATAATTCATGAGCATAGAACGGTAGTCTCAATATAAAAGGGAGAGGATAGTAGTGAAAGTTAAGAAAGCGATCATTCCAGCGGCAGGGTTAGGGACAAGGTTCCTTCCAGCGACAAAAGCAATGCCAAAGGAAATGTTACCGATTGTGGATAAGCCAACGATTCAATATATTATTGAAGAGGCAGTAGCAGCAGGGATTGAGGATATTATAATCGTAACTGGGAAAGGGAAAAGGGCGATTGAGGATCACTTTGATCATTCCTTTGAATTAGAGCAAAACCTGATAGATAAAGGAAAGTTCGATTTATTAAGTGAAGTGCAAAGACCATCTAAACTTGCAGATATCCACTATATCCGTCAAAAGGAACCAAAAGGATTAGGTCATGCGATTTGGTGTGCGCGAAAGTTTATTGGCAATGAGCCTTTTGCTGTACTGTTAGGTGACGACATTGTTCAAGCAGAAACACCGAGTTTAAAACAATTAATCGATCAATATGATCACTATAATAGCTCCATCCTTGGTGTTCAGAAGGTAGAGGATGAAGTTGTGTCAAGGTATGGAATTGTTGATGGGACTATGATTGAGAACCGCTTATATAATGTTCGTCATATGGTAGAAAAGCCGAAGCAGGAAGATGCACCTTCTAATCTAGCAATACTGGGAAGATATATTCTAAGTCCAAGTATCTTTGAGATTTTGAGTACACAGAAGCCAGGAGCAGGTAATGAAATTCAACTTACCGATGCAATTGCTGAACTTAATAAAAAGGAAGCCGTTTATGCATACGAGTTTGAAGGAAAGCGCTACGATGTTGGTGAGAAGATGGGCTTCATTCAAACAACAATTGAGCTCGCATTACAAAGAGATGATTTAAGAAAGGATTTACTAGATTATCTGTCGGTTATTGTTGATACAGAATTAATGAAATAGTGTAATCCAAATGGGGGGCTGACCTGAATGGCTGATAAAATATTATTTTGTGCAACCGTTGATTACCACTTCAAGGCATTTCACTTGCCATATATGAAGTGGTTTAAAGAGCAGGGGTGGGAAGTGGATGTTGCTGCATCAGGAAATATGGATTTACCGTTCACAGATAATAAATATCATATCGACATTCAGCGATCACCTTTCCATCGATCCAATATTCAAGCGTATAAACAATTAAAGAAAATTATTGATCAGAATAATTATTCTATCATCCATTGTCATACTCCTTTGGGAAGCGTACTAGCCCGTCTTGCAGCTAGAGATGCTAGAAGGAAAAGAACAAAAGTAATCTATACCGCTCATGGTTTTCACTTTTGTAAAGGTGCACCATTATTTAACTGGCTTATTTATTACCCAATTGAAAAATATCTATCACGCTATACGGACACTTTAATTACTATTAACGAAGAAGATTATCAGCTATCAACGAAACATCGATTTAAGGCAGGATCAATTGAACATGTGCATGGCGTTGGAGTAGATACAGAAAAATATAAACCTGTTAATGAAACTAAAAAGGCAGAAATTAAAAAGTCATTTGGCTATCAAGCAGATGACTTTTTACTTTTTTATGCAGCGGAGTTTAATAAGAATAAAAACCAGCAATTGTTACTTCAAGTAATGGCTTTAATAAAGAATGAGATGCCAAGTGCGAAGTTATTATTAGCTGGGGAAGGCTCCTTAATGGAAAGCTGTCGTCTACTCGCAAAAGAACTTGGTATTAGCCATATGGTTGACTTCCTTGGCTTTAGGAAGGATATAGACCAAATATTACCGATGTGTGATGTTGCAGTTGGATCGAGCTATCGTGAAGGATTGCCAGTTAATATTATGGAGGCGATGGCATGTGGGCTGCCTGTCGTAGCGGTTGATAATCGGGGGCATCGAGAGTTGATATCTAATAACAGTAACGGATGGATCATTCCCAATTTAGATGTAGTTGAGTTTGCGTATAGAGTAATGAATCTTTCTAAAAGAAATGACATAGTTAAAAGGATTGGGATAAACGGTCGGAATACTGTGATTGAGAAATATAGTGTTGATAAAATATTGCAAGAAAATAAAAGAATCTACCAATCCTTTACCGGAAAACAGGAGGAATCAATTTGGGCGGTCCAGTAAGAGTATTGCATGTCGTTGTAAACATGAACCGAGGTGGGGCGGAGACATTAATTATGAATCTATACCGAAACATGGATTTGGAAAAAGTCCAATTTGATTTTTTAACCTGTAAAGAAGGTGTCTTTGATCAGGAAATAATTAACATGGGTGGAAAAGTACATCGAATATCCTATGTTACGGAAGTTGGCCATAGTGGCTACATAAGAGAGTTAAGGGCATTTTTAAGGAAACATCCAGAGTACACAATTGTTCATTCCCATATGGATAAAATGAGTGGATTGGTATTAAATGCTGCTGCAAAAGCGAATGTTCCGGTGAGAATTGCTCATAGTCATAATACGAGTAGTGAGGGAGGACTTGTTTCGAAAGCATATAAATGGTATGCAGGAAATCATATCACCTCTAATGCGACACATTTATATGCATGTTCACAAGCAGCAGCTAACTGGTTATTTAGAGAGAAGTCTAAAAAGGCAATCATCCTTAATAACGGAATCGAAGCAGATAAGTTCCGTTATTCAAAAGAAATTCGTCATGCAATTCGAGAGTCGTTAGGTATTGAAAAGGATGCATTGGCTTTAGGGCATGTAGGGAGATTTGCCCATCAAAAAAATCACATCTTTTTATTAGATATCTTTGCGGAAATATATAATCGAATACCGAATTCTTATTTATTATTAGCTGGTGATGGCCCATTAAAAGAAAAAATAATGGCTAAAACAAGGGAATTACATTTAGAAAATAGAGTGAGGTTTCTTGGGATAAGGGAAGATATCCACGCATTACTTCAAGCATTTGATATGTTTATTTTCCCTTCTATACATGAAGGCCTGCCAGTCACGCTTATCGAGGCACAGGGTGCGGGATTGCCGTGTGTGATTTCAGATAATATTACAAATGAAGTTGATCTTGGAATGGGTCTAGTTCACTCGCTCTCTTTACAAAACAAAGGATTATGGATAAACAAGATTAGCAATCTGGCAGAAAATCCGATAAAAAGGGAAAGTAATCAAGATTTGTTATTTCAGAAGGGCTATGACATTAGAAAAACTGCAGATCTTACACAAACAGCATATTTATCATTTGGAGAAAAGGTCATATGAAAAAACTGACAATATTTACTCCAACATATAATCGGGCTTACTGTCTGCACTACTGTTATGAAAGCTTAGTTGAACAAACATCTCAAGACTTTATTTGGTTAATTATCGATGATGGTTCAACAGATAATACCAAAGAGCTTGTAAAAGAATGGATGAAGGAAGATAAATTTGAAATACAGTATCATTGGCAAGAAAATCAGGGAATGCATGGGGCCCATAACACAGCTTATGAAATGATAGAAACAGAATTAAATGTTTGCATCGATTCAGATGATTATATTCCTGTTAATGCAGTTGAAAAGATTGTCAAGTTCTGGAAAGATTTCGGGAGTGATGAAGTTAGCGGGATAATTGGTTTGGACGCTAATCAGGATAATAGCATTATAGGTACAAAATTACCTGAAGAGATAAAACGTTCGACCCTATTTGATTTATATTATAGGCATGGAGTAACGGGTGATAAAAAACTTGTTTACCGCACGGATCTAACGAAAGAAAACCCCTATCCAATTTTTGACAATGAAAAATATGTTGGGCTTGCATACAAGTATTACATGCTAGACAAGAGTTATGAGCTGTTATTAATGAATGAGATCTTATGTTATGTCGAATACTTGCCTGATGGTTCTTCACGAAATATGTTAAATCAATATCGCAAGAATCCAAGGGGATTTTCCTTCTATCGTCAAGAACTGATGAAACTACCATATGTCGGTGTTTCTTTTAAGTTTAGGCAAGCAATCCATTATGTGTCTAGTAGTCTATTGTGTAAAAACCCAGATTTTTTAAGGGAAACGCCAAATAAGATTCTTACGATTCTAGCCTTGCCGATAGGATTTCTATTATATCTATACGTTACATCCAAGACAAGGAATGTTAACGTGTAATTTTTTTAGAAAACTAAGGCTAATCAAGCCTTTCAGTGATAGCCTTAATTGCACTTATTCGTTAAGAAAGTTTATATACTTTCTTAACCTCCAAATGAAAGGATATTTTAAATGACATTACTTTGGATGAATCTTGCTTTCGTTTTTGTGTTTGCATACTTCTCAAGGTATTTTGCAGTGCCTTTATTAGAGTCTGGATCGCTTCACTCTGTACGGCCGAATAAACTATTGATTTTTGCTTCGTTAGCTACATTAGTAGTGATTTCGGGTCTCCGCTCCAATATTGGCGATACATTTACTTATATGAATATTTACAAGGAGAATGCCTTTACTTGGGAGTACGTGCAAGATCATAAAGATATTGGTTTCGGTATTCTTCAAATGCTCTTAAAAAATTATATCTCAGAAGATCCGCAAATCATGATTTTCACTACAGCACTAATTACAAATTTACTAATTATCATCGTCTTATACAATTATTCTAGAATGATTGAAATTAGTTTGTACGTTTATATAACAGGTGGTTTATTTCTAGTATCCATGAATGGGATTAGACAGGTCCTTGCAGCAGCAATTACGTTCGCTGCGACAAAATACTTAATCAATGGGAACTGGAAGCGATACTATCTTATTATCATCTTTGCATCCTTCTTCCATCAAAGTGCACTTATTTTACTTCCAATGTATTTTATTGTGCGGTTTAAGGCCTGGTCAAAGGCTACCTTCGCCTTGATTATTTTTGCAGTTATTGTTGTTATCGGCTATGAGCAATTTTCTGCACTGTTATTTAAGGCAATAGATGATACACAATATAGTGGTTACATTGATTTTGCTGAAGGTGGGGCAAATTCACTTAGGGTGGCTGTTGAAGCAACACCACTTTTAATTGCTTATTTAGGGAGAAATAAGTTAAAGAAGCTATTCCCAGAAGGCGACATCATTGTCAATATGACCTTACTTGGTTTTGTCTTTATGGTCATTGCAACACAGGAGTGGATATTTGCAAGGATGTCTATCTATTTTCAACTTTATGGATTGATTCTTGTGTCATGGCTTCCGAAGTTATTTAGGAAAAAGGATCAAAAGCTCATCTACTTCGCGATCATTGTTTGTTATTTTGCCTATTACTATTACGAGAATGTAATTAGTTTAAATATCTTATATAAAAGTGATTATTTAATTTGGTAAACAGTAAAGGAGGAAGATAAATGGCAATTCTAGTAACGGGTGGTGCAGGATATATTGGGACGCATACATGTGTTGAGCTCCTGAATGAAGGCTATGACATTGTTGTGGTAGATAACTTTTCCAACAGCAATCCACAAAGCTTAAGACGGGTTTCAGAGATTACTGGTAAATCCTTTCCGATTTACGAAACAGATTTACTAGATAAGGAAGGACTTACAGAAATATTTGCGGAAAGTAAAATTGAAGCGGTGATTCATTTCGCTGGCCTCAAGTCTGTTGGTGAATCGGTTTCTATTCCAATTCATTATTATCAAAATAACATAACCGGCACCATCATTTTATGTGAAGTAATGCAGCAATTTGGTGTAAATAATTTAGTATTTAGCTCATCTGCCACGGTATACGGCATTACCGATAAAATGCCAATACTAGAAAATACGGCACTGCGAGCAATCAATCCTTATGGTCGCACAAAGCATATGATCGAGGAAATCCTAAGGGATGTAACATTTGCAGACCCATCATGGAGCATTGCACTACTACGCTATTTTAATCCAATTGGTGCCCATGAAAGTGGCAGAATTGGAGAGGACCCAAATGGGATACCGAATAATTTAATGCCGTACATTTCACAGGTGGCTGTTGGCAAGAGAAAGCAGCTCCAAATATTTGGAAACGATTATCCGACAAGGGACGGAACAGGGATAAGAGACTATATTCATGTAACCGACTTAGCAATCGGTCATTTGCGAGCCTTAGAAAAAGTACAAACGTCAACCGGAATCGATGCGTTTAATTTAGGTACGGGTAAAGGGTATAGTGTATTGGAAATGGTTGCAGCATTTGAAAAGGTCACTGGGGAACTGATTCCCTATCGATTTGCAGACCGCCGTCCAGGTGATAGTAGCATATGTTATGCAGATGTTAATAAAGCGAAGAAGGAACTTCACTGGCAGGCAACAAGAGGGATTGAAAAAATGTGCGAGGACACATGGCGCTGGCAAGGTGAAAATCCAAATGGATATAAAAAGAATAGAAACCAGAAGACTCCAGTGCAACATGCAATGGGGTTTTTTAATGCTTAAAGGACTGATGTTCACATGAAGCGAGCGATAGATGTATTCATTTCTTTAACATTAATCACAATACTCCTGCCTTTAATCCTAGTTGTTGCAATCGTTGTAAGGTTTGCACTAGGTGCTCCAGTTTTATTTAAACAACAGCGTCCAGGATTGTATGGAAAGCCATTTTTCCTTTATAAATTTAGAACGATGACCAATGCAGTAGATTCAAGTGGAAAACTATTATCGGATGAACAGAGATTAACCGCTTTCGGTATGTTCCTTAGAAAATATAGCTTAGATGAGCTTCCACAATTATTTAATGTTCTAAAAGGGGAGATGAGTTTGGTTGGACCGAGGCCCTTATTAATGGAATATATCCCATTGTATACTGACGAGCAACGATTACGTCATAAAGTAAAGCCGGGGATTACAGGATGGGCGCAAATTAATGGGAGAAATGCCATCTCTTGGGAAGAAAAATTTAACCTTGATATTTGGTATGTCAAAAATCAACGTGTTTCTCTAGATATAAAAATTCTTGCACTAACGATAATAAAAGTCTTGAAGCGGGAGGGCATCCGATCTGAGGATTCCGTTTCGATGATGAAATTTACAGGCAAGAAAGAAGTGTTGTAGCGTGCGAGTAATAATTTTGGGAGATGGTGGGCATAGCAGGGTCATTAGAAAGCGGATCGTTGAGCGTCTACATTTGCCACAGGAAGACTACTACTTATCGGTGATCCATCCAACAGCAGTAGTGAGTAGTACCGCTGAGATCGGCAATGGAACAGTTATCATGCCGAATGTGGTTATTAATGCTAAGGCTGTTATTGGGGATCATTGTATCATCAACACGGCAGCAATTATTGAACATGATAATACAATTGAAGACTATACCCATGTTTCGCCAAATGCAACATTAACGGGAAATGTGACTACTGGTGAAGGTGTGCATATTGGGTCAGCGGCTACGGTCATCCCGGGAGTTCATGTTGGAAGCTGGTCAGTTATCGGTGCAGGGTCCACTGTTATTGAACATATTCCAGCATTTAGCAAAGCGGTAGGTTCGCCAACACGAATTATAGAAAGAATCGTAATGGATAAAAAAGCATTGTCATAATAAGTTCCTACTGATGTAACAGTAAGTCAAGGCGGAATAGAAGGATACAAATAGAAAAGGTGATGATTCCATTGTCGAAATCAATGATCTATCTCTCTCCACCTCATATGACTGGGGAGGAACAGCAGTATGTAAACGAAGCATTTGCATCCAATTGGATTGCACCACTTGGACCAAACGTGGATGCATTCGAACAGGAAATTGCAGAGTTAGTTGAGGTAAGTGGAGCACTAGCGGTAAGTTCAGGAACTGCGGCCATCCATTTAGCCCTTGCCTTGTTAGATATAAAAAAAGGTGATACCGTATTTTGCTCTACCCTAACCTTTGTTGCAAGTGCAAACCCGATTTTATATCAAGGTGCAGAGCCGGTCTTTATCGATTCAGATCCAGAGTCATGGAATATGTCGCCAAAAGCACTAACAAAGGCATTCCAAGAAGCGGCAATTGAGGGAAAACTACCGAAAGCGGTAATGGTAGTCAACTTATATGGGCAAAGTGCTAGGATGAATGAAATTCTACTTATCTGTAATCAATATGGCGTACCACTTATTGAGGATGCGGCCGAGTCGCTTGGAACAACTTATCATGGTAAAGCATCGGGTACATTCGGTAATTTAGGAATCTACTCTTTTAATGGAAATAAAATTATTACAACTTCTGGAGGTGGCATGCTTGTATCAAACGATGAAGCAGCACTAGAAAGGGCTCGATTTTTAGCAAGTCAAGCGCGGGACCAAGCAGCGCACTATCAGCACAGTGTGATGGGATACAACTACCGTTTGAGTAATCTCTTAGCTGGTGTCGGCAGAGGACAATTACGCGTATTAGGAGATCGTGTGGCAGCTAGAAGGGAAATATTTGATGTTTACTATAATAATCTATCAGACCTTCCCGGTATTAACTTTATGCGTGAATTAGAGAATACATCCATGAATCGCTGGCTTACAACATTTACCATTGACGAGAAGGTATCTGGTGTGGCTACTGAACAGCTACTAGCTGCATTTTATCGCGAAGGAATAGAGGCCAGACCAGTATGGAAACCACTTCATCTACAACCACTTTTTAGTGGCGCACGTTTCTATGCCCATGAGAAGAATCGTGATGTTGCAGATAAATTATTCCGAACTGGAATTTGCCTCCCGTCTGGCTCTAGTCTTAATGAAGAAGAACAACAGCGGGTCATTCATTGCATGAGAAAAGTATTTGAACAATCTATCCGAAATAGGATTTATTTATTTCCTGGAAAACAAGAGGTTTAGCCTATGATAGGGGAAAATATCCAAAGACTTCGTAAAAGCAAAGGGCTCACATTATCGGACTGTGCCGAACGAGCAAACATCTCGAAGTCTTATTTAAGTAATATTGAACGAAACTTAAATCAAAATCCCTCGATCCAAATAATTGAAAAGCTAGCTGTTGTGCTCGATGTCGACCTGCGAACACTACTTGGTACAGCGGAATCCGTAAAAGAACAAGTGCCAGAAAGTGAGTGGCTAGAGTTTGTAAATGAGTTAAAGAAATCGGGGGTTGAGAAGGAACAATTGCAAGAGTTCAGAGCAGTAATTGAATTTATTAGGTGGCAGAAGGGGAAATGTGGAGGGAGCGATAAATGAAAAATGAAGCGCCATTAAAGATCCTTCAAGTCGTTGGTGCGATGAATATGGGAGGAACAGAGACGATGCTGATGAATATTTATCGGCATATGAATCGTGATAAAGTACAGTTTGATTTTATTTCTTATAGCAGTCAGGAAGCCCATTATGATCAAGAAATAAAAGCGCTTGGTGGTTCTGTGATTAAGCTATCCAAAACCAATTCAATCAAAGAAATATATAACGTAATAAAAAGGAATGGACCGTATGATGCTGTTCATGCTCATACGCTTTTTAACTGTGGAATTGCAATTATTGCTGCCTATTTAGCTGGTGTGAAACTTCGGATTTCACATGCCCACACAACATTAGACAATAGTAATAGTATTTCAAGGAAAGCTTATATTACTTCGATGCGTGCCATTATCAATCTATTTTCTACAAATTTATTAGCTTGTAGTAATGGTGCGGGCACTTATTTATTTGGAAAGAACAGTGCTAATCGTGAAAAGTATTCCTATTTTCCGAATGTGATAGATTATTCAACCTTCCTGCAACCTCCTCACACGGAAGTTAGGAAATTTAATTTAGAAGCAGGTTTAGGAAAAAGTATTATTATTGGTCACGTTGGAAGATTTATTGAGGCAAAAAATCATGCATTTTTATTAGAAATAATGAAAAGTGTAATCAAAAGAGATCCATCAATAAAATTATTATTGGTTGGAGATGGCGATCTTAGGCTCGAAATAGAGGAAAAGGCGAAGAATGATGGTCTACTTGCGAATATCAAGTTTGTTGGCATAAGAACAGATATATCAACGATGCTTCACAATATGGATGTTTTTGTTTTCCCATCCATTCATGAGGGATTGGGGCTTGTATTATTGGAAGCCCAAGCTAGTGGAACTCCATGTGTTGTATCGGAAGCAATCCAACCTGAAGCAGATTTGGACATTGGTTTAGTATCAAAACTCTCAATAGCAAATGGACCTGAGGTTTGGGTTGATAAAATTATTGAAGTAGCAAATAAAAAGGAAAAAAATGTGAACAAAATTATAGATGGATTTGAAAAAAATGGCTATTCACTCGCATTAGCCAATGAAAAACTAATGAAAATATATAGATCAAGTGAGGAGGTTGCAGATGAAAAATATGTTGATCACCTCCTTTGATATGGAAGTTGGCGGAGTAGAGCGCAGTCTAATTAGTATGTTAAGTAACTTTGATTATGAAAGTTATCAAGTCGACCTCATGCTATATAGTCACACTGGGGACTTCATGAGTTTGCTTCCAGTTGGGCCAAACTTAATTAAGGAATCGAATATATACAAAACCTTTCGCATGTCGATAAGTGAAACAATCAGAAATGGTCAACTATCAATTGGAATGACAAGACTATTAGCAAAGTATCGAGCAGCCATAAGTAAATCGGCGGAAACAGGCTATAAACAGATGCAGTACATGTGGAAATATGCATTGCCGTTTTTGCCCAAAGTTGAGATAGAATATGATATTGCGATTAGTTACTTATGGCCACATTACGTTGTTGCTGAGAAAGTTAAGGCAAAAACAAAGATTGCATGGATACACACAGATTTTTCAACCGTCGATACAGATATCGATATGGACGTGAAAATGTGGAATAAATTTCATTATATTGTTGCAGTATCCGAGGATTGCAAAAAGGCATTTATTAGGAAATATCCAAGCCTGGACGAAAAGGTAATAGTAATAGAAAACATTACCTCACCAGACCTTGTCAGGTCACTTGCTGATGAGAAAGTGGAAAATCCGATGGAGAGTGATCCGCGGTTTAAAATTGTAACGGTTGCTAGGCTATCACATGCCAAGGGGATCGATCAAGCGGTCAAAGTAATTAAGTTATTAAAGGAAAAAGGGATTGATAAAATCGCTTGGTATGTCGTTGGCTATGGTGGCGATGAGGTAATGCTACGAAAATTAATTGCTGCGAATGACCTTAGTGACAGCTTTATATTATTAGGGAAAAAGACGAATCCATATCCATACATAAAGACAGCGGATCTTTATGTGCAGCCATCACGATATGAAGGGAAGGCTGTAACGGTAGGGGAAGCACAGATTTTGGGGAAGCCTGTACTGATAACGAATTATCCTACAGCGGGAAGTCAAGTGCGGGATGGGGTTGATGGTGTAATTTGTGAGTTGTCGGTTGAAGGGATTGTGGATGGGGTAGAGGGGTTGTTCGATAATTTGAAGCTTAGAGAATATCTAGCGAGTAACTGTATTAGGAGAGACTATCATAATTCAAAGGAATTACAAAAATTATATAATATCGTATAGGAGGACAATACATGTTAGAAAAGGGGAAAGTAAGTGTTGTTGTCCCTATCTATAAGGTAGAGAAATATATTCATCGATGTATTGATAGTGTTATTACTCAAACCTACTCGAATCTGGAAATCATTCTGGTAGACGATGGATCACCAGACAATTGTGGAGAAATTGTGGATGATTATCAAGAAAGTGATACTCGGATAAAAGTTATACACAAGAAAAATGGTGGATTATCTGATGCTAGAAATCATGGAATGATGCAGGCTACCGGTGAATTTACCATGTTTGTTGATAGTGATGATTGGTTAGAGAAAAATATGATTGAACTTATGGTTGATAATAGCATCGAAAGCAAGGCTGATGTTGTACAATCAGCTTTTTATTATGCTTATGAAGATAGGCTACTTATTGATGATAAATTCTATAAAGAGGCGGATTTACCAGTACTTTTAACAAATAAAGTGTTAATTTATGAATTGGTTATAAATGAAAAAGTTAAGAACTTTGCATGGGGAAAGCTTTATAGAACAGAATTAATTAAAGACATACCATTTAAAAAGGGAGTATTATTCGAAGATGTATTTTGGGCTCATAAAGTCATGCAGAGGGTAAATACGTTTCTATTGTTACACCAACCTTTGTATTATTATTATCAACGAAGTGATAGTATCGTTGCAACATATACACCAAGGAATCTAGATATGATAAGGGGTCAACTGGAAAGGCATCGTTTTATTGAAGAATTTTATGACGAATTTACCGATGCCTCATTTAAGGAGATATTAAAAATGTGTCTTATTCACTATAACTTATTGCTTTTAAACAGAAAGGTGGATATAAAGGGGACACATCGAAAGGAAATCCAGTCGTACATACAAGCTAATAATAGCCAACTACAGCGTGCTGTTCAAGATGAAAAAGAGTTGCAATGGCAGTTATCCTTATTTTCCTTCCATCCCTATTGTAATGTTCTATATCTTGGGTTACGAAAAGGATTAAGGAAAATGAAGCTATTATCAAAGCCTAAAGGATTAAAGCGTGTAGGTGTTTAAAAGGAGAAGTTTATAGTGGAATTTAAGAATAGTTTTGATAAAATTGTAACAATTATATTGGCAAGTGGAGTGATAACCAGATGAAAAAAAGTATCTTATTTGTTATTGATTCCTTGGATATTGCTGGCGCAGAAAAAAGCTTGGTAACACTATTATCTATGCTTGATTATTCGAGATATTCTGTTGACCTCCAGTTGTTTGCCTATGGTCATGCATTAGAGGAATTAGTACCCGAGGAAGTTAAAATTCTGGAACCATTAAAATATACTGTCTTCTCGAAAAGAGACTTAAAAGAATCGATAAAACATGCTCTAGCTAAACGTGATTTCATGATGTTGTATTCAAGATTTAAATATTCAATTGAAATAAGGAAAAAAGAGTATACTAATCCACAAAAGGCTAAAATATTTTGGCAAAGTGTTTCTAAAGTAATTGAAAATAATTCTAAAACCTATGATATAGCTGTAAGCTATGCGCAAGGGATTCCAACATTTTATGTCGCTGAAAAAGTAAAAGCAAATAATAAATTTGCCTGGGTAAATACTAGTTTGATAATAAATGAGAAGGAAAGAGATTATCAAAGGAGATTTTATGATATATATAATAAAATTATTGCTGTATCCTATTCAGCCAAAGAAAAGTATTTAGATATATTTCCTTTTTATTCAGATAAAGTAGAAGTAATCTTTGATATTAATAATCCAATCTTAATTAACAGAATGTCACAAATAGGTAGAGATTATGAAGATAATTACAACGGGATTAGGATCTTAACAATAGGTAGATTATCTGAAGGAAAAGGATATGATATTGCACTAGAAGCTTGTAAAAGACTTAAAGAAAAAGGGATAAACTTTAAGTGGTATGTATTAGGAAAAGGTCCTTTAAAAAAAGAGATAGAGGATTATATAATAGAGCATGATTTAGCTGAACATTTTATCCTGTTAGGAATAAAAACAAATCCATATCCATTTATCAAAAAAGCTGACATTTATGTACAGACATCAAGATTTGAAGGCTTTGGACTTGCGATTGCTGAAGCGCGAATGCTAAATATTCCAGTAGTTACAACAAGGTTTGATGCAGTTTTTAATCAGATGATTCATGAAAAAAATGGCCTGGTTGTTGATATGAATGCAGAGGCTGTTAGTGAAGGTATCCTAAGTCTGATAAATGATCAAGAATTGCGGCAAAGTATTGTAAATTACTTACATTCAGAGGATAAGGGAAATACGGAGGAAATAGAAAAATTTTATCAGTTAATTGGATAATATTGATGATAGAGAGTGTGAGCATAATGAAGAAAAAAGTCGTATTTATGATCATTAATATGAATATTGGTGGAACGGAAAAGGCATTGCTTAATATGATTGCCGAGATGCCGGAGAATGAGTATGAAATAACGATATTAATGTTAGAAAATTATGGTGGATTCTTAGATTCAATACCAAATACAGTACATGTAGAGTACGTCCAAGAATATCCTGCATTAAAAGATATGCTGAATAACCCCCCCAGAACAACTATGATCGATCTTTTCAAAAAGGGAAGGTTAGTCAAAAGCTTAGGTTTTACAATAACAACCCTACTATCTAAGATTTTGAAAAATAAGGGCATTTTCTTTAAATATATATTAAAAAATGTACCTAAATTTAAGAAGGAATACGATATTGCTGTAGCTTATGCAGGTCCAATGGACTTCATAAGCTATTTTGTTGTTCATAAAATAAAGGCTAGAAAGAAGATACAGTGGATTCATTTTGATGTGACAAAGATTGGCTTTGATGTAAATTTTGCAGCTAATAATTATAAAAATTTCGAAAGAATTTTTGTAGTTTCAGAAGAGGCAAAAAGTAAGTTAGTTTCTTTAGTACCTGTTATAGAAGAAAAGTCAGGGATCTTTTTAAATTTAGTGTCCCCAAACTTAATTCGGACTAAGTCCAAGGAAGGAAATGGATTTAATGATGGTTTTAAGGGAATAAGAATTCTTACAGTAGGAAGACTCACTACTGAAAAGGGTCAGGACTTAGCTATCAGAGCCTTATCAAAGCTAATTGATGATGGCTATGATGTTAAATGGTATTGCTTAGGAGAGGGAAGTTCTAGAAGTGAATATGAAGATCTTATAAAAAAATTTAAACTTCAAGATAGATTTATTTTATTAGGTTCAGATCCGAACCCATACACTTATATGGATCAGTGCGACATTTATGTTCAGCCTTCGAGGTATGAGGGTTATTGTATTACATTAATTGAAGCAAGGTGCTTGGCTAAACCTATTGTAACTACTAAAGTAAATGGGGCAAAGGAGCAAATAGAAAATGGCGAAACTGGAATAATTGTCAGTATCGATGAGGATAAAATTTATGACGCTGTTAAAGAACTAATACAGAATCCTAAAATATGTCAAGAATTTAAGATTAAACTATCAAAAGAAACATTCAAAATTAAAAATGAAATTGACAAATTTTATAAGGTTATTTAGATAGGTGGGATTTTGAATGAAGCCGGACATAAGTATAATTGTACCAATTTATAATGTCGAAAAGTATCTAGAAGCTTGTCTAAATTCAATTTTGGCTCAATCGTACTTTGATTTTGAACTTATACTTGTAAACGACGGATCCTTAGATAGAAGTGGTGAAATATGCGATTTGTATGCCGAGAAAGACAACCGTATAAGGGTGATTCATAAAATGAATGGAGGGGTATCTTCAGCGCGTAACAAAGGAATAAATACTGCAAATGGTAAGTATATTGGATTTGTGGATCCAGATGATACAATACTGCCGACTATGTTCGAGTTATTAATAAAATCTGCATTAGAACATAATGCAGATATAGTAGTTTCTCCATTTACTACTATTAATTTGATAGAGAATAAAGTCTCTAGATCGGCTGTTTGGGAGGAAATTCATTGTGTAATAGATAAGAAGAATATTGAAAAGCAATTAGTTCCGAAACTTTTGAATGACAATTACTATGGTTACAGCATTATACCTTGTTGGAATAAATTATATAAAAAGGTAATTTTTTCTGACTATAATATCAAATTTGATGAAAATATGAATTATGGAGAAGATGCGAGGTTAAATTATATGTTATTAACCAGAGTTGAAAGATTAGTGTTTATTAATAAACCACTTTATAACTACCATTTACATCAAAGAGAATCACTTACACAGAATTTTAAAGAGGATTATGCATTTATATTAGATAATAAAAAATTCATGATTTCATTATGTATTAAATTTAATTTAACAAAATATATAAGTAATCTTACTAATGATTATATCAATCAATCGTTAGTTTATATGCAAGATATTGTTAAAAGTAGCTTAGCTACCAATAAAATATATATTTTAAAAAATATAATGAATGACTTGGATTTTAAAGAAAATATAAGATTCTTCGATTGCCCATCGATGTATTACAGAGTATTAAAAACCATATGTATTCTAAAAAATGAAGCACTCTTTATAGGAGCGGTAAAAGCTAAAAGTAAATTTAAAGGGATGTTTGCTAACAAATAATTAATAAACAAAAATTTCAGTCGAAACTGCTTCGCTCCTTAGAGTTTTAGAGTAGATTTCCAATTAGATTAATATTATGTTGTTAACCTTCCATTAATCCAGATTGCAACTTAAAAATTATCCCGGCATTATAAATAGCTTGTACAAAGAAATGGTTATGCTATCCTCTTGGTAAGCCAATTCAGCATAAATTTTCATTTGATGCGGAGATAATCATTTATTCTTTGTGAAAATCTCACGTAATTCGAACAGAAGCCATGAATTATTTACTGGAATGATGTGCAGTTTTAGAATCTGACTATAAAACGGATTGGTTTAGTTGGTTAATATCTAAGATAGAGTATTCAAATCAATATTAATGTGCAAGAACAAATAGATAACTTTTAGAGGGGAATAAAAGTAATGAATCCTAGTATTAGTATTATTGTTCCTGTATATAATGTTGAACAATATATACATAAATGTATTGATTCTATTTTAGCACAGTCATTCAAAGATTTTGAACTAATTATTGTAAACGACGGATCAACAGATAATGGTGGAAGAATATGCGATGAATATGCAACATTGGATAATAGAATAACTGTTTTCCATAAGGAAAATGGTGGCCTTTCATCAGCAAGAAATAAAGGAATAAGTTTAGCCAAAGGAAACTATATCGCTTTTGTAGACAGTGATGACTTTGTTCACCCTAAGATGTATGAAATATTATTTAATTATGTTGTAAGCAGTTCAGCAGATATTGCTATTTGCGATTATCAGGAAGTAAACGAAGACGAGAAAAATGAAATAGAAAAGCTAGAATTTGATTCAAGAGTAGAAAAATATAATAATGTAGAAGCTTTGTATCAACTATATACAACTAAAGGACTTCAATTTGTAATTGCTTGTAATAAGTTATTCAAAAGTAGTTTGTTTAATAAAATAAAATTTGAAGAAGGAATGATTCATGAAGATGAATTTATGGCACATAGGATTTTGTATGAGTCTGAAATAATCATTTATTTGCCTGTAAAGTTATATTTTTACCTTCAGAGGAAAGGAAGTATAATAAATTCAAAATTTAATATTAATAGATTAGATGCTGTATATGCTTATAAAAAGAGGGTTGACTTTTTTAGGGAAATTAATCAATACGAGTTACAAAAAATGGCAGAATATAATTATGTTCATTTATTTTTTACATTTTTCTTTAAAGTTAAAGATAAGGTACCTAATTCAAAGGGAAAATTGAAACAAGTAAAAAGTGACTTTACGAAAATATTAATTCAGTTATTAAAAAATCCTTTGTTTTCGAAGAAGGAGAAAATACTATGGATAGTATATACAATAAATCCATCCCTATTTCAATTATATGTGCGTTTTAGGAATGGGACAGTCTTAAAGGAGAGACCGTTTTCTTAATATTAATTTTTAATTAGGTATTTGAAAATACTTAATGTAATTTCGGAGGCGTGAAATAATGGGCATAATTAAAAAGTTATTAAAGCTCTTTAACAAAAAAGAAAAGAAAAAGCTACTAATCCTATTCTTCATGATGATCATAGCAGCAATATTTGAAACGATTGGAATTGGATTGATTGCCCCCTTTGTTGGTATTGTGACAAATCCTGAAATAATCCAAAATCAAGTGATTTTAGCTTATGTGTATGAATTCTTTAATTTTCAATCAACAAATGCTTTTATCATATTTTTGGTAGTTTTACTACTTTCTATATTTGTTTTCAAAAATTTATATTTGCTTCTTTTTAATTACTTACAAGTTAGAGTTACAACACATCAACAGGTTAAGCTATCTCGAGATTTATTTAAAGAATATTTAACGAAACCATATATTTTTCACTTACAACGAAACACAGCGGACCTGCTCAGAAATGTAAATGGGGAAGTTTCAAGGGTGTTTCAGGGAATTGTCATATCAGGGTTTCAGTTGTTAACTGAGATACTTGTAATTATTTGTATCTCTATATTGCTATTTGTAACGGCTCCAGCTGCAATGATAACTGCTTCTATCCTATTAGGTGGAAGTGTTTTTTTATTTTTTAAACTTCAAAGAAATAAAATAGATCAACTAGGAGTAGAGCAACAAAAGGTAAGTAGTGCGATGATTAAATGGGTTAATCAAGGACTAGGGGCTAGTAAAGAGGTTAAGGTATCTGGAAAAGAAGCCTTCTTTATCAAGTCTTACGAAGAACAAAGTCAGATTAATGGCAACAATATTCGATATATGAAAATGTTGGAAGTCATACCAAGATATTTTATCGAAACATTAATAATGGCTATTGTTCTTATTGTGATGTTAATTATTATTTTACAAGGGACAAATGCAACACAACTTATATCGACGATGGCACTATTTGCGATGGCAGCTATTCGCCTTATGCCCTCAATCAATCGTGTCGTTGCCTTGATAACTACAATGCGATATAGTCTACCTGCCCTTAATGTCGTGTATGAGGATTTGTTTATGAATAAAGAGGATATGCCAATTTTAAATAAAATTCCAATGGTGATTAATAAGGGACCTAAGGCATTTCATGATTCCATACAATTAAATGAAATTTCCTTTCGCTATCCTAATCAAAAAGAATACGCAGTTAAAGATGTATCGCTTACTATTCCAATTGGTCAATCAGTTGCGTTCATCGGAGAGTCCGGGGCTGGTAAGACTACACTAGTTGATATTATTCTTGGACTATTCCATCCAGAAAAGGGAAGTGTTTTAGTGGATGGTAAAAATATACACGATCAAAAGTCATTATGGCAACAGAAAATAGGCTATATTCCTCAATCGATATTTCTATCAGATGATACGATTCGTGGGAATGTAGCCTTTGGTATCAATAGTGAACAGATTGATGATAGTGAAGTCTGGAGAGCGTTAGAACAAGCGCAATTAAAGCAATTTGTTGAGGGGCTCCCTGATAAACTAGAAACAACTGTAGGGGAGCGAGGAGTCCGCCTTTCTGGAGGGCAACGTCAACGTATTGGTATTGCGAGAGCATTGTATCATAATCCAGAAATTTTATTTATGGATGAGGCGACATCAGCATTAGATAATGAAACTGAAAAGGAAATCATGAAAGCGATTGATGGATTGAAAGGTGAGAAGACACTTATTATTATTGCACATCGATTAAGTACAATAGAGAATTGTGATATTGTGTTTAAAATTAATAAAGGTCAGTTAGCATCCGTAAATAATAGATTTGAGCGGTATATTATGTAAAAAATTTTGTTTAAGAATATTAAAATATATTAACTCATAAATTCGCTTCTTTCAACCTATTCAAGGAGGGTTAGGATGATAAAATTGATTAAGAAGTCATTAAAATCAAATAAATATATTTATCAATTTTTATTAAAGAGGTATTATCAATACTTACATTATAAAGACTTTATTAAAGTAAAAAAAATAATAAAAAATGCAAAAGTAAAGAAACAAAACAAAAATGTCTTTTTTCTTTTAGAGCAGGGGCATGGAAATCTTGGAGACATTGCAATTGGTTACGCACAAAAGAAGTTTATTAACAACTCATTTCCAGACTATAATTTAATCGGAATCAGAGAGTTAGAATATATGGAGCATATTAGTTATTTTAAAAAAATTATTAAACCAAACGATATTATCTGTCTAATAGGTGGGGGAAGTCTAGGTGATCAATATTTAACTCATGAGAATAATAGAAGAAATATTATCTCAAACTTTAAAGGAAATAAGATTATTTCGTTTCCACAAAGTATGTATTTTAATAAAAGTAATAGTGGATATCAGGAATTGGATAACAGTAAAAAGATGTATTCAATGAATAAAAATCTGGTTTTAATTGCTAGAGACAAGGTATCTTACAAAACTATGAAAGATGCATTTAATTCAAATAAAGTATTATTGACACCTGACATAGTATTATACTTAAATGAAACTTATCCTAAAAGAGAGAGAAATGGGGTAGTAGCATTTTTAAGAAGTGACGTGGAAGGTGTTCTCAGTAAAACGGAAAAGGAAAAAATCTTCTCGATACTTGGACATAATTATAAAAAGATATCAATTTCTGATACTGTAATTGATAGAGGAGTACCAAGAGAAAAGGTAAATGAAGAAATAAAAAATATGTTTGAGTTATTCAAAGATAGTGAAATAGTTATTACCGATAGGTTACATGGTATGGTTTTTGCAGCAATAACAAGTACCCCCTGTGTAGTTTTAAGTAATTATAACCATAAAATAAAAGCACAATATGAATGGATTAGGCATTTAGATTATATAAAATACTCAAATAGTATAAATGAAATTGAAAAATGTATAGCCGAATTGAAAAATGTAAATGTTGTTGATTACAATAATAGTTTTGCAATGGAACATTATAAACAGATAACAGAAGCAATGAGTAATTAATTTCAATTTAAGAAATATTTCCCACCAAACTGTATCTTGTATGTTTCAAATTGTGATTTCGAATTTATACCAGACTTTTAAACTGAATAAAATGCGTTTCACGGCTTGATAAGGACAGTGGGTCTGCTAGTTTTTTTGGCAAGCCAAGTCTTCAGACAACTGGCTTCTTTACTGGGAATTCATGCCCGAAGGGACTACTTGTCAAGGTACTCTATACATTAATTGCGGGGGTATTCATTATACTTGGGTGAATACTGGCTTAAGGTTCAAATATAACCGATTCTCGCTAATAAAGTGAATCTTCACATCATTAAGAATAGAAGGAGAAATAAACCCATGGAGTTTTCCAGAAAGGATATGAAGATTCTAAAAGGGGTAGCAATCTTATTTATGCTATCCCTTCATTTATTTGCAAGAAAGGATGTTGGTGGTCTTTATGAGACTTTTTCAGAAATAAATGGAATACCACTTGTATATTACATTGGATTATTTGGAGATGCGTGTGTACCAATTTATTTATTTGCTAGCGGATATGGTCTTTATTTAAGCCTAGGGAAATTAAACACAATGAAATCAAAGCTCAAAAAAAATCTAATTCGTATCTTAAAATTACTTATTAATTTCTGGATTATCCTTTTTCTTTTTATGGCAATTGCATTTCTTGTTGGGATGCCAGAAGCCTTCTCGGGTGGAATAAACCAATTCTTTCTTAATTTCTTTTTGTTGTCTAGCTCATATAACGGTGCATGGTGGTACTTACAAACCTATGTCATCTTAGTTCTATTGTCTCCAGTGTTTATCAAAATAATTCAGAAGCATCATTTTATACTTGTTTTAGCTGTGTCAGGAATAATCTATTCTATTACCTATTTACAGCGAATTAAACATGTAATTGATTTTGGAGATAATACTGCACTCAATATTGTAGTAAATGCGATAGTGTTAGTTGGTACTTCACAACTAGCTTTTGTTGTCGGTGTAATATTCGCAAAAGAGAAAATATATTCGATAATCTATAACTGGTTTTATAATATACCTTTTAAAAATGCACTTTGTTTAATGGGTATCCTTATGTTAGTTATCATTCATGGTTTCATAGAAACTATGTTTATTGCACCATTTACAGCTATTGCATTCATTTGTATATTTAATCTTATGAATAAAAACGAACTTGTAGAAGAATTATTATTGTTTGTGGGGGATCACTCCACAAATCTTTGGCTAACGCATATGTTTTTCTATATGACTATTTTTCCTACTTTAGTTTTTGCTGTTAGATACCCAATTCTTATCTTTCTCTGGCTTGTTATACTTTGTCTTTTTACTTCATTTGGAATCAATTCTTTGTATCACCCTATAGTTAAGTTAATTGACTCTAAACTTGGAGGGAATTCTAAAAAGTATCAAATAAATAGAGACAATAAGTCAATTTCATAATTGCAAAGAGAAAAGTATATCTAATATGTATTTTAACAAGATCTGCAGTTAGTTTGATAAATATAATATAGCTACTTCAAAGTCGTTACTTTAATCTATTGCTTATTTTGACAATGTTGGGCTATCTTTAAGGGTCTTAACTATGTCCGCGCGACTTAGTTGTGCTCAAATATTAAATTAAAATATTATGTGATGTCATAAAGCAATAGATAAACCTGAAATTAGCATTAGTACTATATCGTTTAGCCGATAATTACCTATATAAACATTAGAGTACAAATAAATAGAAACAAGTATTGCCTTAGGAATAATATTATAGTATTGTTCATTATATAGCACATTAATAAAATGCAATTTATTAGATTCTTTAAGTGTTATTCAAGGAACTAATTTAATTTGGATGTTCTTAATAAAGAATTACATAAACATCGAATCAGGAGGAGAAAGATGAGTGCAATAGCTGGAATTGTCCATCTAAATAAAGAGCCAATACCTAATAGCCATGGATACGGAATGATGGAAGCATTACAAAAATACCCGGCAGATGATGCGCAGATGTGGCAACAGGATAATATCGTCCTTGGCTGTCATGCACAGTGGATCACTCCTGAATCAGTTGGCGAGCAGTTACCTTATTCCGATACAGAAAGTCAACTAGCGATTACTGCCGATGCCATCATTGATAATCGAAAGGAACTCTTTGACCTATTGCAAGTGGATAAAGAGAAACGAAAGACACTTCCGGACAGTCAGCTCATTTTGCTTGCATATCAAAAATGGGGGGAAGCCTCGCCTAAATATTTAATTGGTGACTTTGCATTTATGATATGGGACGGAGGAAATAACAAACTCTTTGGGGCAAGGGACTATTCCGGAACTAGAACGCTTTATTATGCTGGAGACAATCAGCGCTTAGCATTTTGTACTGTTATCCAACCGTTATTAACATTACCAAATGTGGAGAAAAGACTAAATGAGCAGTGGATTGCAGATTTTCTAGCGATACCAGATATGCTGGATACCGTTGATACAACTTCTACCGTGTATGAAGCAATCAAACAAG
The DNA here is from genome assembly GCF_003352005.1 of Oceanobacillus zhaokaii. Lineage (GTDB taxonomy): Bacteria > Bacillota > Bacilli > Bacillales > Amphibacillaceae > Oceanobacillus > Oceanobacillus zhaokaii. Next base: position 3,751,911 of record NZ_CP024848.1, on the reverse strand, counting down.
TGCCACCTTCACATTCCATAACGGTCACAGAAGATAGCTTGAAGCTAACAAGATACGTCTATATCGATACGGAAAGTAAATTGATACTCAAGTCAAATGAGGAGTATGAGGAAGCATTTAAAGAAGTTTTTGGAAACGCAGTTAATGAATATATGCGAACGGATCAAAAAGTAGGATCGCGGTTAAGTGGTGGCTTGGATTCTGGTTCGGTTACAGGCTTTGCTGCAAGATCTTTGGGAGAGAGAGGAAAAAAACTACATACCTTTAGTTATGTTCCAGTGAATGGTTTTGAAGATTGGACACATAAAAGTAGGATAGCGAATGAGCGTCCCTATATACAATCAACGGTTGATTATGTAGGAAATATTGAACAAAACTATTTGAGTTTTCCTAATGATAGTCCTTACTCGGTAATTGATGATTGGCTGGACGTGATTGAAATGCCTTATAAATACTTTGAAAACTCATACTGGATTTCTGGATTATATCGCTTTGCTAGTGAGCAAGGAATTAAAGTAATGTTAACTGGAGATCGCGGTAATTATTCTGTTTCTTGGGGAAATGCAATTGATATTTATACGAATCTATTTAGAAGATTTCATTGGATTAAGCTATTTAAAGAAATCAATCAGTTTATTCATGTGAAAGGAACTGGAAGAAAAAGGGTACTGCAAGTAATCGGCAAAAATACTTTCAGAGAGTTTACGAACAATAAGCAAGACTTTTCCGTACCATTATTAATTAATCCAGAATTTGCTAAGAAATCTAATGTTTTTGAAAGGATTCGCAGTTTTGGCATTAATGAGGATGGCTCTAATCTTCCAAATTCAATTGGTGCTAGGAAAAATCAATTTGAAAAGTTATTTTACCGGACGAGCGGCGGAACCTCGGATACAAAGTTTTCACTAAGTAATTCTATTTGGAATCGTGATCCAACGAATGATTTGCGGGTTGTACGTTTTTGCTTATCTGTGCCAGATTCCCAGTATGTGCAATATGGAATGGATCGTGCATTAATTCGTAGGTCCACTAAAGGTATATTGCCAGATAAGGTTAGGTTAAATCACCTCTATAAGGGGATTCAAAGTGCGGATAGTATACAGAGAATGATTCCTGACTGGTCTGCATTTATTAATGAGTCGGCGGAAGTCATAAGGAACCCACAAATATCTGAATATATAAATACACGAGTACTTGAATCAGCTCTTAAAGAGGTGAGGAAAGGCCCGGAACCAGAGCTTATATATGATATGGACTTTAAATTATTGATACGGAGTATAATTTTATCACGATTTATTCAAAAATACGCCCTTTAAGGAGGTGATACCATGAAAAAGGAATGGAACATGCCTACATTAGAAATACTTGATATTAATATGACGATGGCGGGTCCTGGAATAAAAACTCCAGATGCTGTTCAGCCCGACCCGGACGCCCATGATCACGATGTGGTTAATTACAGCTAAAGACTATGCAGGAATAGTGATAGGACCTGAAACATTTAATAAGTAGGTCCTATCACTATATTTCTAAATGAATTCTCCTTTAGTTGACACAAAAACAAAATGATGCTAACTTATTTATATCGTGTTTGTTATTAAGAATACGATATGCAGATTATAGTTACGGAAACCACTTTCATAAAATTAATGGAAGTGGTAACTTTTGGATTATATGTTCTTTATAATGAACATATTGTCTATTGTAAGAATATTTCAGGAGGATGCTATGAGTGCAATTAATGGAATTCTACATGTTAATGAAGAACCTATCCCAATAGCACATAGTCAAAATTTAATGCATTCAATAAGTCATTACCCTGCTGATGATGTTAGTACATGGCAAAAGGGAAATGTCTTTCTCGGTTGTCATTCACAGTGGATCACTCCAGAATCACTTGGTGAGCAGTTGCCCTATTATGATTACGAACGTCAACTGGTTATTAATGCTGATGCGATTATAGATAACCGTGATGAATTATTTGAACGATTACAAGTGGATAAAGAACAAAGAAGGATAATGCCAGACGGTAAGTTAATACTACTGGCGTACAGCAAATGGGGTGAAGAGGCTCCCAAGTATTTACATGGCGATTTCGCCTTTATGATCTGGGATGAGAAAGAACAGAAACTGTTCGGTGCTCGAGATTTCTCAGGAGCGCGATCACTCTATTTTTACAATCATAATCACCGATTTGCCTTTTCTACTACAATAGAGCCGTTATTTACATTACCTTATATTGAAAAAAGGCTGAATGAAACGTGGCTTGCAGAATTTCTGGCTATTCCAACGATGGTTGAGGCAGTTGATATGTTTTCGACGCCGTACAAATCAATTAACCAAGTTCCACCATCACATCGTATTACTGTAACCAAAGATAATATATCCCTTTCAAGATATATGACAATCGAGGTTAATGAAACATTGAAACTTAAATCAAATGAGGAATATGAAGAAGCTTTTCGATACTTGTTTCAAAAAGCAGTAAAAGCTAGGCTCCGTACACATGGGAAAGTCGGCTCTCATTTAAGTGGAGGATTGGACTCAGGTACAGTCGTAAGTTTTGCTGCAAAGGAATTACGCAAGGAGAATAAAAGATTACATACCTTTAGTTACATTCCAGAAGAGAGTTTTACAGATTGGACACCTGATTATTATGTTTCGAATGAAAGCCCATATATTAAGGAAACGGTTAATTATACGGGAAATATTTTAGATGAATATTTAAGCTTTGATGGGAAAGATTCACTTTCTGAGGTAGATGATTTCCTTGACTTGATGGAAATGCCATATAAATTTTTCGAAAACTCATTTTGGCTTAAGGGGATTAGCAAAACTGCCAGTGAAAGAGGAGTAAAAGTGCTTTTAAATGGTGCTCGGGGTAATCACTCGATTTCGTGGGGGTCTATGACTTTAACTTATAACTACTATGCAAATTTATTTAAAAGACTTCATTGGGTTCAACTTTTTCAAGAATTAGATTCATACTGTAAAAATTTTAGAACTGGAAAATCAGTCATGATTCCGTATATTGCTAAAAGAGCATTATCCTCTTTAATTGTAAAGAAGGACCATTCTAATTATCAATTTCCAACTTTTATCAACCCGACATTTGCTCAAAAGACAAGTGTATTCGAAAAGATAGAATCATATGGACTTGATTTAAGTAGCAATCCTACTAATCTAGCGGAATATAGAAAAGATTATTATAAGCAATTATTTGTTTGGAATAAAAGCGGAGTTGCAGGATCTAAGTTATCTTTACGTTACGGACTATGGGATAGAGATCCAACAAATGATCTAAATGTGATTCGCTTCTGCTTAGCGTTGCCGGACGAACAATATGCTACTGGTGGAATGGAACGATCGATCATTAGGAGGGCAATGAAAGGACTTTTACCTAATAAAGTAAGGATGAATCAGATTAACCGTGGACTACAAGGGGCAGACGTTATCCATCGTATGACTTCTGGTTGGTGTAGTTTCGTTAATGAATTGCAGGAACTGCCAAATGATAAGAAATTAAGTCAATTTATTAATGTGGAAGTTATAAAGGATGCTTTATCAAAGATAGGGAGGGAACCCAAGCAAGAAGTGGTATTCACATATGAATTTAAAATCCTAACCCGTAGTTTAATCGTTAATCGCTTTATTAAACGTTTTTAGCTGAAGGGGGTGATATAAATTGAAAAGAGTATGGAAAATACCAAAATTAGAAGTTCTTGATATTAGTAAGACGATGAATGGGCCGGGGAATGCAAATGTGGATTGCTTTGATGTGGGGGAGGCTCCAAGAGGTGAGACACATCCTGGAATGTCTAATGCTAGTTGTTTGAAAAGCAAATTTGACAGTTAATTCTAGGTTGCCAAATTAGCTAGGTATAATAAGTCCTTATACATTCAAAAGGTATAAGGGCTCCATAATGGGGGCGAATAGATGATTGATACTGTTAAAGAAGTAGGATACAAAGCTTTTGGCTTCAATATTTCTAGTGATATACCTCTTTCAGAATTACCTCAAATTAACTTGACAGAAAATCAGGTAAACATTGAAGTTAAGATAACCGATTTATCGCAGTTATGGTCACAACTAGCTATCCCAAACCAATATTTTGTAGTAAAAGAAGATATGGTTTTATTCCATGTACCTGACGTCGCTATATATTTAGTAAAAAACGGACAGGAAATTATGGTCGACCCAATCAAAGGCTCCCATGAGGATCAAATCCGTCTTTACATCCTTGGAACCTGTATGGGAGCACTACTAATACAAAGGGGAATTCTACCATTGCACGGTAGCGCCATCGCAATTGAGGGCAAAGCGTATGCAATTGTAGGTGATTCAGGGGCAGGAAAATCGACACTTGCGTCGGCATTTTTGAAGAGGGGCTATCAGCTTCTAAGTGATGATGTTATTCCAGTTACGTTATCGATGGAGAATATCCCGATAGTGACACCTGCATATCCACAGCAAAAATTATGGTTGGAAAGTTTGAATCAATTTGGGATGGAATCAACTGAACTTCGGCCAATTATCGAACGAGAAACAAAATTTGCCGTCCCAGTTTCGGCCCAGTTCGTGAAAGAACCGATGCCACTTGCAGGCGTATTTGAACTAATCAAAACAGACAAGGAAGATATTGCAGTTTTTCCCAACGAAAAAATGGAACGATTCTATACTATATTCAGCCATACATACCGTAATTTTATCGTCACTCGTGCGGGTTTAATGGAATGGCACTTTGGTATGTCGGCGAAAATGATGAAACATTTAGAAATATATCAATTGCATCGCCCAACAAGCCGCTTTACAGCGCATGAGTTAGTAGATCTCATATTAACTAGGATAAACAAAGGAGAGAAAATTACATGATTAAAGATCGGACGCCGATTTCAAATCAGCATTTGGTTAGTCAAATAGTGGGTAACATTGTCAGTGATATGGACGGGGAAAAAGTGATGCTCAGTATCCAAAATGGGAAGTACTATAATTTAGGTGAAATCGGTGGCGCAATATGGGAACGAATAAATGAACCTATTTCTGTCGATAAACTAGTTGCTGGATTAATGGATAACTATGATGTTAGTCAAACAGAATGCGAGGAACAGGTCCTTTCTTTTCTGGATAAATTATTAGAAGAAGGATTAATAGATGCTAGATTGTTCTAAGAAAGGATGGGTACCATTTGAATAAACTTAAAACCTTTTTATCATTTAATTGGCAAACGAAAACGCTATTATTTGAATCTTACATTTACCTTGGTTTAGCACGTATTTTAAAGGGTCTTCCATTTTCTAGAGTGGCCCCTTCTTTAGGGGATCAGATGGCTGAAACGGCCTATACCTTTCATTCTTCAGATAAAGAAACATTATCCCTTATTAAGCAGGCCATTCATATTATGAGTCGGTATACATTTTGGGAAAGTCAATGTCTTGTAAAGGCCATTGCTGCAATGAAAATGTTGGAAAGGCGTCAAATTGAGAGCACGCTTTATTTGGGTACTGCAAAGGATGAAAAAGGGGAGTTTATTGCCCATGCATGGCTACGTAGCGGTCCTTTTTATGTAACTGGTTCAGAGGGGATGGAGAGGTTTACGGTTGTTAGTAAATTTGCAAAAAGAATCGAATCAGGAATGTAAAGAGGGTGAATGTAGTGGAAAATCAGCTAAATCTTAAAAGTATACCCAAGGAATTGAATTTAATTTTAGAGTTATTAAAAGGCAATTATCCGAGTGACATACTTGCCATTGACAAGGGACTATTCCAAAGCGTCGATTGGAATCTTTTTATCGACTTAGCAATGCATCATCGTGTGTATCCAGTGCTTCACTCTAAGCTTAAATTGGCGATTGACAAGCAGATTCCAGAGTATGTGGTCGATACAATATCGAGGCCTTACAAACAGAATACCTTGCAAATGCTTTTTCTAACAGCAGAAATGGAACAGATATCCCAGCTGTTTGCAGCTCGTGAAATATCGCTTCTTCAATTAAAGGGACCCGCACTGGCGCATGACTTATATGGTGATATTTCGCTCCGAACCTCGAGTGACTTGGATGTGCTTATCCCAATTGAACAGCTTCAACTTGCAGAAGAAATTTTAATTGAGCAAGGATACAAAAAAGAAGATTATATTAAAACCGTATTGAATGACTGGAAGTGGCGTCACCATCATATCACCTTTATCCATCCGATTAAGAAAATTAAGGTGGAAATTCATTGGCGTCTGAGTCCAGGACCTGGTAAAGAACCAAGCTTTACAGAATTTTGGGAACGGAGAAGGCAGAGTACATTAACGAAACAGCCGGTGTATTTATTAGGTAAGTCAGATTTGTATCTATTTCTTACTGCGCACGGTGCGCGTCACGGGTGGTCGCGAATTCGTTGGCTCCTTGATATACATCAGTTGGTCGGTCAGAATCTGGACCAAGAAAAGATACTTCATATATTGGAAAACTACCATTCTCTTCATATTGGGGGGCAAAGCTTAATTCTAGCATCCGAGCTTTTAAATACGAAGCTGCCGCCAAAAATGGAATATCTGTGCACTAGAGCTAGACCTTGGAAACTAGCGCAAGGAGCGATTTTCTATCTAGAAAGCATGGTCAACTTACATACGGACCCAGTTCCGGAAAGTGTTGCAAGGTATCATAAGCGGCATCTATTTGCTTTAATGTCATTTCGACAAAAAAGCATCTTCATCCTAAGCTTTCTATACCCATATCCTGAAGATCACGAGACATTACCTTTACCTATGCCGTTACATTTTCTCTATTTTCCGCTACGTCCATTTTTATGGGCTTGGAGAAAGTCAAGAAGGCAGGCTTTAACCTAGGAGGATGTACGAATGAAGCATGTTATATACTTTTTGAAGCAGATTCATCAGTATTCTGGAAAAATTCTTTATATCAATTTATTTTCAATGACTGCAATCGGGCTATTAGAAGGGGTTGGCATCTTACTACTAGTGCCTTTAATTAGCATGAGTGGGATTATCGATTTGGATGGAGAGCATTCACCACTATTAAGTATGTTTAGCTTTCTTGAGAGCTTTCCGAGTTCACTAGGGCTCCCACTCATTTTAGCTATCTACGTTGGCGTCGTTATCGGGCAAAATGTCGTTAACCGCCAGCTAACGATTAAAAACGCAATGATTCAGCATGGCTTTTTAAGGCATATGCGGCTGGAAACGTATCGTTCTTTGCTTCATGCGAATTGGGATTTCTTTATTAAACATCGAAAATCGGATTTGATAAATATCTTAACATCGGAAATCGCCCGAACAAGTGCAGGCACCTATTCTGTTTTACAATTTGTTGCTTCCCTTGTCTTTACACTGATTCAAATTGGGCTTGCTTTATGGCTTTCACCGTCTATCACCATGTTTGTTTTGTTTTGCGGTCTAATTTTAGTCCTATTTAATCGAAAGTTTCTTAAACAATCACTAGCTCTTGGTAATCGGAATTATGAATTAGGGAGAAGTTTTCTTGCAGGGATAACGGATCAGGTTAATGGCATCAAAGATATAAAAAGCAATTCATTAGAGGATTCGAGAATTAGATGGTACAACGATATAACGGAGAAGATGCAAAATGAACAACTTGAATATACGAGATTAAAAACAACGTCACAATTATATTATAAAGTTGCATCGGCAATATTTATTGCATTATTTATCTATATTGCGATCAGTATGTTTAGTGCCCAAGCAGGTCAACTGATGTTAGTAATTATCATTTTTTCTAGATTGTGGCCAAGGGTTGCAGGAATTCAAGGATCGATGGAGCAAATAGCAACAACTATTCCGGCATTTAGAGCAGTTAAAGCACTACAACATGAGTGTTTGTCCGCTAGAGAGTTTGCAATGGTAAAAGGTAAACAAATCCCCCCTCTTGATATAAAGCATCATATTGAGTGTGATCGGGTTTTCTTTCGTTACAATCAAAACGGGTCACATTATGCATTAAAGGAGATTAATCTCGTTATTCCAGCGAATCAAATGACAGCATTTGTTGGGCGTTCTGGCGCAGGTAAAAGCACGTTAATCGATTTATTAATGGGATTAAATCAGCCTGAAGTGGGTCAGGTATTAATCGACGGAAAGGCACTGACAGCAGACAATCTTTTATCTTTAAGAAGTGCAATTAGTTATGTACCACAGGATCCATTTCTGTTTAATGTTAGTATCCGAGAAAATCTATTGTTAGTAGTACCTAATGCAAGTGAAGACCAAATGTGGGAAGCATTGGAATTCTCCTCTGCTGCGGAATTTGTTCGCAAATTACCAGATGGGCTTGACTCACTAATAGGAGATCGAGGAATTAAGCTGTCGGGGGGAGAAAGACAACGTCTCGTATTAGCACGTGCAATCTTACGAAATCCGTCGATTCTTGTGTTGGATGAAGCGACAAGTGCGCTCGATACAGAAAATGAGGCGAAAATACAGCAAGCATTAGAACGATTAAAAGGAAAGATGACGATTATTGTAATAGCACACCGTTTATCTACAATAAGAAATGCTGATCAAGTAGTTGTGCTCGAAGAAGGTGAAATCATCCAGCAAGGCGGATTTGACCAGCTATCGAATGAAAAGACAAGTATGTTTAGCAATCTACTACGTAATCAATTGCAAGCAATTCAGTAACGGTGAATTACATTCTTTAATCCCTATTAGTAAATGGGGGTTATTTTATGTTGTTTTTTTCTCTTTATAGAACGTTAGGATCAAATTAAAGGAGGCTGTCATTATGCCTGCAATCGCTGGAATTTATCAAATGAGTAATGAAGCAATGCTAGGTAATCATGGATTTGAGTTGATGAAGGCAATCAATATCCCGTCCTCTGAAGAAGCAATCATTTGGCAACAAAGGCAGATTTTCCTAGGGAGTGTGGTACCTAAATTAGGGGAAACTTTACCATATGTTGACGTTGAAAAGAAAATGGCGATAACTGCTGATGTGCATCTTGATAACAGGGATGAATTATTGGACCGTATAGGGATAGAGGAAGTAGAACGTAAGACTGTTCAGGATGGTCACTTGATTCTACTAGCCTACCAAAAGTGGGGAAGAGATTGTCCAAATTATTTTGTTGGTAAGTTCAGCTTCGTGATTTGGGATGGAAGCGAGGAAATGCTTTACGGGGTAATGGGTTATGAAAGGGAAGAGCCACTATACTATTATCATAATCAAGATACCTTTGCTTTTTGCACAAGTATTGCCCCTTTGCTGGCACTTCCTTATGTTGAAGGTAGGTTTAATAACCAATGGTTTACGACCTTTGCGAATGACAATGAGCGAAGGGGAATTGAAGTAGACCTGTTTATCACGCCATATGAGCAAATTATGCAAATCCCACCTGGATATATGATTACGATAATGGAGAATCAATTGGAGATTTCCATGTATCGTAAACGGAAGGCTTTTGGTAGTAAAACGAAATCGAGTTCATATGATGAATTTGTCTAGGTATATGAAATATACATCGATTTTCATCTCAATTATGGTTATTATACTAGCTGTTTATACGATTTGGGATAATCGCCGATTTATTGTCGTAGAAGAGGAGATAGTTATTGATAATCTGCCAGAACAGCTTAAGGGCTTCCGAATCCTCCAAATTAGTGACCTGCATGAAAAGTGGTTTGGAGAAAACCAAACAAAACTTATCGCAGCCATCAATGCAATTGATTATGATGCAATCGTGTTTACTGGAGATATGCTAGATAGTACAGAAAGTAAGCATTATGAACCTTTTTATTCATTAATAGATGGGATTACAAATAAAGAAAATGCTTGGTATGTCCCAGGCAATACGGATCCAGATAGTTATGAAGTAGAGCAAGATGTGAAAAAGAGTGCCTTTATTAATGGAATGGAAGCAAGGGGTGTCCAATTACTCGAATCTGTGGATAAAGTCTCGGTGGGCGATACAACTGTTTACTTTGCTAATTTTGAGCTTTCAATAATCAAGGAACCAGAGTATTTAGGCAGAACTAATGGCATTGTGCAGCCTGATTATTTCTTATCTGAATCCTATCTCGATTATCAAGAGAAGTTATTGGATGAAATGAATGTACTAGATAAAATTCAATCAACAGACCTAGTCATTGCTCTGAATCATTATCCCGTGCCAGATGTTAGAGTTGATTCGATAAAGAATAGCACTGGTATGAGGTGGATGGACTACGATTTAATTATGGCTGGACATTACCACGGAGGACAAATCCGTTTACCAATACTTGGCGCATTCTTCATTCCTGAACCTTGGTATGAGCCAAATAGCTTCTTTCCTCCAAGAGACCGTGTGAAAGGGCTTTGGGATTATGAAGGAACGAAGCAATATGTAAGTGCAGGGCTTGGTAGCAGCGATGCAATTTCATTCTTAAATTTTCGCTTTTTAAATCCACCTGAAATTAATGTACTAAGCTTTAGGTGAATGAGTAAATCTGTGAGCATTTGTAGAGGTAGGGGATGAGCGTAAGATTATTAGAAGGAATGCGTGCTGGTATATTGATGGGAAAAATGTTATATCAGCACGAGTGCAAGGATATCGGTAAGAGAATGGATATAAAATAAGGTTATTTATAGCACAATCTTCTCCTCGAAACGCATTAACACCAGCTTTGAAACCCTCAATAAACTGTACCAACCCCCTCTATATAAGTCCGTAATAGTATCTACGACCGCTGCATTGACAGTTATTTACCTAAAAGATTAATTTTCCTTTAAGAAATCAATAACCATTTGCCTCTCCCCACCATATGGAGTATGATGTAAGGTAGAAAAATGTAATGAACCGAAAGAGGGTACAAAATGAGTAAACAATCCATTTATGGACTAACCTTTGATCAGCTAACAGAATGGCTTACTGGTCATGGTCAAAAGAGATTCCGTGCAGACCAGGTATGGAACTGGTTGTATAAGAAACGTGTTGCAAGCTTTAGCGAAATGAATAATGTTAATAATGAAACGATCGAATTACTGGAGGAGCACTTCGTTTTACACACGCTTGAGGAAGATATTCGACAAGAATCGAAAGATGGAACGATTAAATTTCTCTTTAAAATGGCAGATGGCAACTTAATTGAAACTGTGCTCATGCGTTTTCATTATGGGTTGTCTGTTTGTGTAACAACCCAGGTTGGTTGTAATATTGGCTGTTCATTCTGTGCAAGTGGACTGCTTCGTAAAAATCGTGATTTAACAAGTGCTGAAATTGTGGAGCAAATTATGAATGTACAAAAGCATCTTGATGCACAAGGGAAAGATGAACGAGTTAGCCACATCGTTGTTATGGGAATAGGGGAGCCATTAGATAACTTTACAAACTTAATGGACTTCTTATATGTTGTGAATGATGACAAGGGGTTAAACATTGGTGCAAGACATATTACGGTATCAACCAGCGGTCTTGCGCATAAGATTTATGAATTTGCAGATACTGACATACAAGTTAACTTAGCAGTTTCACTGCATGCACCTAATAATGAGCTGCGAACTAGTATTATGAAGATTAATAAGGCATTCCCAATTGAGAAGCTGATGAAATCGATTGAATACTATTTAGAAAAGAAAAATCGTCGGATTACGTATGAATATATCATGTTAAGGGATGTTAATGATCATAAGGAAGAGGCAGTCCAGCTTGCTAAGCTGCTTCATAATCATCGTCATCTTGCCTATGTTAACTTGATACCATACAATACAGTTGATGAACATATTGATTATCAACGTAGTGAATCAACGTCGATTCAAGCATTTTATGAAACATTAAAAGAACGCGGAATTAACTGTGGCGTACGTTGGGAAAATGGAGCAGATATTGATGCTGCTTGTGGACAATTGAGAAGTAAACAAATTAATAAGAAGAAAGCAATATAATAATAGTAACAAGCCAAACGAGAATTTTGGCTTGTTTTTTTTGCCCTTTTTTAACTACTAGAAGGAAGTAAAGAAGATAGGAGGTAGTTTCTTTAATGTATTTCTCATAGAACTTAAATTATATAAGAGCATATTTTCTCCTTAAAACCCATATATACAAATAAGTTTACAAGTTTACAATGAAAGTATATTTGTTTTCTTTAAAGTATACAAGAATACAAATATGTACACATTCCTATATATCAACGATTGCGAAATGTGTGCAAGTAAACAATAAAGAATACATAAAAAGTCTGATTGCTATTTTCAGTTTAAACATTTATTCTAGTATAGTAGGTAGATTGATTTACTACCTAAGATGAGGTAAAGACTCATTACATATAAATAATAGAAATCAACATACTAGAGAGTCCGAAAACTTCACTAACTGAAGTTTCATTATATGGAGAGGGGAATGTACAAATGGTAAAGTCAAGAATTGCAGCTGTCGATGTAGGTAATGATGCGTTAAAAGGGACATTCGGAAAACTGGAAGGTAAATTTTATATCCCAAATATTATTGCACCAGATTTAGAGGATCGTCCGGTAATTGGAATTGAGGAATTAGATAAGAAGGATGTATTGGATAATATTCATATTCGCGTCCATTCACCAGCACTTGAAGAAAATGGGGTAATCTATCGGGTAGGAAATCTAGCAACAAAATCACCTAATTCTCGAGAGTTGGATCCAGGAAGCAGTAAATCAGAAGAAGATCAAACATTAATTATGCTTTTTGCTTCATTAGCGTTGGATGCTGTTACAAGTGATGCATTTAAAGCAAAAGGTGATGTAATTGATGCAAATTACACATTAGGTACAGGGCTTCCTTTACGAGAAGTGAAAGAAGGAAAAGATGTTGGCTACCGTTCACAACTATTAGGATCTGTCCATCAAGTAGAATTCTTAGTAACACCGAAATACCAAGGAATGAAAGTTAATATTAAATTTGATGAAGTCAAGGTATATCCGGAAGGGTTTGCGGCGTATGTAAACTTAGTTATGGATAATGATTTAAAAGTTATTAACAAGGAATTACTTGATAAGCAAATATTAATCCAGGATATTGGTGGATTATCCACAGACGTGGCTGTAATTAGAAATCGTAATGTGGATGATGACAAGGCACAAGGATTTAACTTAGGTGTTTCTGAGTCGTTAGAGGAAATCCGTGAAGAAATCCGCTCAAGACATGGTGTAGAATTAGATAGCCGTCGTGATGTTGTGGATATCATTACTAGAAAGAATGATCGTCATCACATCATGGTAAAAGGAAGCAGAACGAATGTCCATGATATTACCGATCATATTTTATTAGAGCTTGCTAAAAAAGAATATCGATATTTGAGAAATGTTTGGTCTAAAAACTCTCAATCTGAAATCTGCTATTTCGTTGGTGGAGGTTCGGCAGTATTGAAGGATTATATTAAAGCGTTAAACAACAAGCTTGATGGCTTCAATATTGAGTTCTTTGAAGATGAACAAGAAAGTATTTGGATGATGGCTAACGCATATTACAAATTAATCACTCAGTTTGCGCTTAATACAACGCAGGATAGTAAAGCGAAAGTAGCAGAAACAGCGGCAACAAAAGAACAGTAGGGTGAGGTCATGACGAAAAAAGGGATTGAACGGGGACAATCAATTACGTTTCGTGTTCCATCTGATACGCCAGATTATCTTTTGAAGGAACTATCTCTACTTAAGGAAAAGGAGAGAAGGAATTTCTCTAGTACAATCGCTAATTTTGTATTAAAAGCTGTGAATGAATCGCAAGCAAAGGAACGGGAAACGATTACGATTCCACTCCCAAAAAGGCTGACGAAGGAACAGAAAAGCTGGCTGAAGCATGAGCATTCTGAAGCGTTAATTGGCAGTATTTTATTTCATTTATTAAATGATCCAATGCGGGCAACTACTTTGCTTGCTTCACTTAATAGTAATTCAAGCAATATTGATGATGCACTGTATCTGCAAGAGACAAGCGTTACTAAGGAATTCAGTGAATTAGATGATACGTCGGATGAAATGGATTTAGATGATTTAAATCTTGACGGTATCGAATTACCTGTACATGAAGAAATTGAAAAAGAAGAGGAAAATCCATTAGGAGATTTCTTCTCAAGTATGAATAAGTAAACAAAAGGGAGCTGCTGAGTAGAATTATTCAGTAGCTTCCTTTTTGTTGTCACCTAAAAATTGTTGACATTCAAATTTTCCTAAATGGCGACAATTTATAGAGAACACACTTGCATTATGGTTATAATGTCCTGCTATTTATAGGATTAATTTTGGAAATTGTTAAAAATCTCTCGTGATTATGAAGCTTATGTGATATAATCACGATTAAATATTTAGAAACTTTAGTCTAGTAAAAGGGGGAAGTATTTTGAGAAAACTAATTTTAGTAATTGCAATGATTGGTCTAATATTCCTAGCTGCATGTGAATCAAATGAAGATTCTGGTGACCCGGCAACTTCAGCAGAAGGAGGAACAAAATATACAGTTGGTGCAAGCCAATATGTTGAGCATCCTTCGCTAGATAATGCCTATAAGGGGTTTCAAGCCGCACTTGATGAGGCTGGATTAGATGTTGAATATGATTTGCAAAGTGCTCAAAATGATCAAAATAATATTAAGCCAATATCTGACGGATTCGTTGCGGATGAGGTTGATTTAATTTTTGCGAATGCAACTCCGAGTGCGCTTGGTGCATTACAGGCTACAACAGAAATTCCGATTGTTTTCACATCCGTAACAGATGCAGTAGGTGCTGGTCTTGTTCCATCGATGGAAGAAGCGGGAGGCAATGTTACTGGGGTAGTTGACCTCCACCCAGACGCGATTAAAGAAACAGTTAAATTTATCGATGCTAATTTCCCGGATGCAAAAGTTGGTATGGTATACAATGCTGGTGAACAAAACTCTGTTTCACAGGTTGATGCGGTAAAAGCTGCTGCAGAAGAAACGAGTATTGAAATTGTCGAACGGACAGTAGCCAATTCAGCCGAAGTACAGCAAGCAACAACGACACTAGTTGGGGAAGCAGATTTACTTTATATTATTACAGATAATACGGTTGTATCAGCGCTTGAAAGTGTTGTAGGTGTAGCGAATGAACAAGATATTCCGCTTATTGTCGGTGAGCCTGACTCATTAGGAAGAGGTGGATTTGCGACATTTGGAATTGATTATTATTCGATTGGATATCGTGCTGGTGAGATGGCTGTGGATATCTTGACGGGAGAAAAGTCAGTAAGTGATATTCCAGCAGAGTATCCACCAGAGATTCAATTATTTATCAATAAAGAGGCTGCTGAAGAGCAGGGTGTTGAGTGGAATGATGAATGGGATGAAACAGCGGAATTTGTCGAAACAGCAAAATAAGATTATGAGGGCCGGCTATATTTAGCGGCTCTTGCTTTTAATACATCCAGAATAGATAGAGAGGAAGGAATACATGTTTATATCAATATTCGGTGCCATGGAATCAGGGATTATTTATGCGATAATGGCTTTAGGAGTATATTTAACGTTCCGCATATTGGATTTCCCTGATCTTACTGTGGAAGGAAGCTTTGTCACAGGAGCAGCAGTAGCGGCATCCTCTATTGTAAATGGGATTCCTCCGATTACTGCAACCATTCTCGCGGCATTTGCCGGTTTTATTGCCGGATGTTTGACAGGAATTCTCCATACAAAGGGGAAAATTAACCCTCTATTAGCGGGGATTCTAATGATGACTGCTTTATACTCGATTAACTTGCGAATCATGGGACAACCAACTGTATCCTTATTGCAAGAAACAACATTATTCAATCAATTAGGGTCGTTGTGGAGTGCAACTGGTATTGACTCTTTCTTAAATAATATTTTGTCCACAATTGGTCTAGAACAGTTACCAACGACATGGGCGATTTTGCTTGTAATGATCGTTGTAACTGTCATTATTAAGCTTCTAACAGATTATTTCTTAAAGACAGAGGTTGGCCTTGCACTTAGGGCGATTGGTGACAATAAGAAAATGATTCGAAGCTTATCAGCGAATACAGATTTACTGATTATCCTCGGTGTGGGCATTTCAAATGCACTTGTTGCAACTGCGGGAGGATTAATCGGTCAACTCGGTGGCTTTGCTGATGCGAATATGGGTCTAGGGTTAATTGTAATTGGGCTTGCTTCAATTATTATTGGAGAGGCATTATTTAGTACAAAAACCATTGCGAAAGCAACACTTGCAGTCATTCTCGGAGCTGTAATTTACCGGATTATAGTCACGCTGGCATTAAGGATTGACTTTATGGAAACCGGTGATATGAAAATGATAACGGCGATTATCGTTATTGCAGCTTTAGTTATTCCAAGAATATTACAGACTAGAAAAGAAAATAGACGAAGACAATTAAAACGCGCGCAGCTTGACCAGCGGTTGAGGGGGAGTAGCGATGCTTAAATTAAATAATATATCCATAACTTTTAATGAAGGTACTCCTGACGAGAAGAAGGCATTAAATGACATTAATCTCGAGCTTGAGAAAGGCGATTTCATTACTGTTATAGGCAGTAATGGTGCGGGGAAGTCAACTTTAATGAATGTTATTTCCGGTAATCTAATGCCGGACCTTGGTGATGTAATCATAGATGAAAAATCAATGTTACATCTGCCAGAGTATAAACGCTCTGCATTCGTTGGCCGAGTTTTTCAGGACCCGATGGCAGGGACATCCCCTTCCATGACAATTGAGGAAAACTTAGCAATTGCATATTCACGAAATAAGAAACGGAAGCTGAAACTTGGTGTTACGAAGCAACGTAAGGGGATGTTTAAAGAATATCTTAAAACATTGAACTTAGGGCTGGAGAACCGACTCACAGCAAAGGTTGGCTTATTGTCTGGGGGAGAAAGACAGGCACTTTCGCTTCTAATGACTACTTTCACAGAACCAAGTATCCTGCTGCTTGATGAGCATACAGCAGCGCTCGATCCCGCCAGAGCAGCATTAATTACAAGCTTGACCGATAAAGTAGTAAAAAACTCTGGATTAACGACGCTAATGGTAACCCATAACATGCAGCAAGCGCTTGATTTGGGAAATCGGTTAATTATGATGGATAAAGGACAGATTATTTTTGATGTGCGTGATGAAGAGAAAAGTCAACTTACGATTGAAAATTTAATGCATGAATTTAAACGAATTAGAGGCATCCAGTTTGAAGATGATCGGGTTGTCCTGGGGTAATATTTAATTAAAAATGTAAAGTCCGAACTGAATTCAGCACGCTTGAATACAGTTCGGACTTTTATATTATTAGGCTTTCTTATATTGGAAGTTAAGAAAGCTGAATGTTCAACGGTTCCTCGCTCGAAAAGTGCCTGAACTTGCTTGAATTTGTGAGAAAGTCACTTGTTTGAGAAGTTGCCCTTATCAACAAAAGAAGGCATCCTATATCTGGATACCTTCTATAAATTCAATTATTTTTAAATAACACCTTGTGCGATCATTGCGTCGGCAACTTTTCTGAATCCAGCAATATTTGCTGCTGCTTCAAAATTCCCGTCTAATTCAAATTCTTCTGCTGCGTCGACACAGCTTTGGTAAATGTTCTTCATAATTTCCTGCAGCTTGGCATCTACTTCTTCAAACGTCCAGGACAGCCGCATGCTATTTTGTGCCATCTCTAATGATGAAACGGCAACTCCACCGGCGTTTACAGCTTTAGCTGGGCCGAATAAAACTTTATTTTCAAGGAATACATCAATTGCCTCTGGAGTAGAAGGCATATTCGCGCCTTCAGCAACTGCTTTAACATTGTTACGAACTAATGTTAAAGCTGCTTGTTCATCCAGTTCGTTTTGCGTTGCACAAGGAAGAGCAACATCACATGGAATTGTCCAAATGCCTCCGCATCCTTCAGAGTAAGATGCCTCAGGGTGCTTGATTATATATTCACTTATTCTGCCGTATTCTACTTCTTTGATTTGTTTTACTGTATCAATATTAATACCATTTGCATCGTAAATATAACCATTTGAGTCACTGCATGCTACGATCTTTGCGCCGAGTTCTCTTGCTTTTTCCATTGCATAGATGGAAACATTACCAGATCCGGAAACGATAACAGTACTGCCTTTTAGTGAAAATCCACTATCTTTTAGCATCTCTTGAACGAAATAGATTGTTCCGAAACCAGTGGATTCTTTACGTCCTAAACTACCACCATAGCCGATGCCTTTTCCAGTTAAAACTCCTGCTTCAAATGCTCCGCGAACCTTTTTATATTGACCAAACATATAACCGATTTCTCTAGCGCCTACACCTATATCACCAGCTGGAATGTCGACATCTGGTCCGATATATTTAGCAAGTTCGGTCATAAAGCTTTGACAAAAACGCATAATTTCATTGTCAGATTTCCCTTTTGGATCAAAGTCAGCGCCGCCTTTACCGCCACCAATTGGTTGACCAGTAAGAGAGTTCTTAAATGTTTGCTCAAATCCTAGGAATTTGATTATACTTGAATCTACGGTTGGATGAAATCTTAAACCACCTTTATATGGGCCAATCGCACTGTTAAATTGTACGCGTAATCCGCGATTAACTCTTGTCTTTCCATTATCATCAACCCATGGAACACGAAATGTAATAAGGCGTTCAGGTTCTGTAATTTGCTCTAGTATTCCTTTTTCCATATATATTGGATATTTAGCTAGAAGAGGTACAAGCGATCTGAGGAATAATGCAACAGCTTGATGGAATTCTTTCTCACTGTAATTTCGTTTCACTACAGTTGTATAAATTTCATCTAAATAATCATGGGCGCGCTTTGTATTGTCGGTAGAATGCTTTGATTTAATTAAATTCATAATAGCATAGAATCCTCCTTAGTAAAATTTTTATCATTATTACTGTTCTTATTATTGTATACAATTTAATTCATCTAAACAATATAAAAAATAGATATAACCAATGCCGATATGAGATAATGAACGAGAGGTGAGGAGAATGGAGCTAAGACAAATCCTCTATTTTATTGAAGTTGCGAAGCGCGAACATGTAACGAGGGCTGCAGATAGCTTGCATGTTGCTCAATCTGCTGTTAGTCGGCAACTCTTTAAGCTAGAAGAAGAATTAGGTGTTGATTTATTCATTAGGGAGGGTCGAAATGTCCGGTTAACTCCAATCGGCAGAGTTTTTCTTGAACATATGGAGCGAGCGACACATGTGATCGACGATGCCCTGCAAGTGATTGAGGAATATACCGACCCAGAACAAGGGACCATTCATATCGGATTCCCCAGCAGCTTAGCAACCTATATTTTGCCAACCGCGATATCTGCGTTTCGTGAGCAATATCCGAATGCAAAATTTAAACTGACCCAAGGCTCCTACTATAATTTAAGGGAAGCTGTAAAAAAGGGTGAGATTAATTTAGCACTTTTAGCCCCTGTTCCAATGAATGAAACGAAGCTAATCGGCTCTGTATTATTTACGGAAAAAATTATGGCACTATTACCGAAGAGCCATCCTCTCGCGAATGAGCGATCGATTCAACTAAATCAATTACGACAGGAGTCTTTTGTATTATTCCCCGAAAATTATGTTTTACGCGATATTATTATCGAAGCATGTAAGCGAGCGGGTTTCGCCCCCAAGGTTTCCTTTGAAGGGGAAGATATTGATTCGATCAAGGGGCTCGTCTCAGCTGGTTTGGGAATTTCCCTTGTCCCTGAGATTACATTGGTAGATAATGTTCCACAAGCTGCAGTAAGAATTCCGGTAACAGAGCCGAATGTTACTCGCTCGGTAGGTGTTGTAATTCCAAGTGACCGTCAATTGCTTCCAACAGAGAAATTATTCTATGAATTTTTACAGGAGTTCTTCCAACGTTTGGAAAAATTCCAGAATTAAAACAGAATAAAGGACTTGCTTTCTTCTACTGAACATGATACGATTTATACAATATATAGAGATAAATTCCGGTTGACAATACTATATATTGTGTTATTGTCATTTGTTTTAATAAAATTTAAATTTAAAAAAAGCATATTCTAACTGATGTTAACTAGCCGCCCATTCTACGGAGTGTAGCGGCATTACTATTTATATTTATACATATATGTAATAGGGGAGGATGTAATAAATGGTCACAACTACTACAGTAAATCAAAACGCAATCAATCAATTAATTGATAAATTATCCAAGGGGCTGAATATCAGTACGGATCAATATAAAGAAAAAGCAGCACATGCAATTAAGGAAGAAATGACGTTTGAAAAGAAAATGGATGTCTTGAGTAAACTGGCATTAGAAAATATCGATGAAGCAGAGCCTGACTGGACATTCCTAGCAAGCAGACTATACTTAACAAATCTTTATGAGCAAGCGTCTATTAATAGGGAGAATGAGAAAAATCCATATGATAATTTCTATGGTTTAATCGAAAAACTTACAGGATTTGGGATTTATTCTCCACTCCTTCTTGAAAAATATACGAAATCCGAAATTAGTGAACTAGCGAAATCAATCGATAAAGAGAAAGATAATCTATTTAACTATTTAGGGCTGTATACACTTTCAACTCGTTATTTAGCAACGGATCATCTTAAAAACACTTATGAGCTTCCACAAGAAAGATGGATGGTTATTGCAATGTATTTAATGCAGAACGAGTCTGCAGCACACCGTTTAACGCTTGTAAAAGAGGCATACTGGGCACTTTCCAACCTTTATATGACAGTTGCAACACCGACCCTTAATAATGCAGGTAAGACACATGGACAGCTTTCCAGCTGCTTTATCGATACAGTAGATGATAACTTGCAAGCAATCTATGATAGCAATACTGATGTTGCAAATCTATCGAAAAATGGTGGCGGACTTGGCGTTTATATGGGGAAAATCCGTTCTCGAGGAAGCTCGATTAAAGGGTTCAAGGGCATGTCAAGTGGTGTCGTACCTTGGATTAAGCAACTAAACAATACTGCAGTAAGTGTTGACCAGCTTGGAACAAGAAAAGGTGCTATTGCGATTTACTTAGATGTTTGGCATCAAGATATTGAATCCTTCTTGGATTTGAAATTGAATAATGGCGATGACCGTCAGCGTGCGCATGATATTTTTACTGGCGTAACGATTCCGGATATTTTCATGGAAGTCCTTGAAGCGAGAGAGGACTGGCATTTATTCGATCCACATGAAGTACGCCAAGTGATGGGCTTCTCCCTGGAAGATTATTATGATGAAGAAAAAGGAAAAGGTTCTTTCAGAGAAAAATACCAAGCATGTGTTGCAAACGAAGCATTGTCTAGAAAAACAGTAAAAGCAATTGACATTATGAAACGAATCATGATTTCACAGCTTGAAACGGGTACACCGTTCATGTTCTATCGTGATGAAGTTAATAGACAAAACGTGAACACACATCAAGGGATGATTTATTGCTCGAATTTATGTACAGAAATAACGCAAAATCAATCCCCAACACAATTATTAGAAGAATATATCGAAGACGAAGATATTGTTATTAAGAAATATAAAGCTGGAGACTTTGTTGTTTGTAATTTAAGCTCTATTAACCTAGGCAGAGCTGTTCCTGCTGGTGTATTGGAAAAACTTATTCCAATTCAAGTGAGAATGCTGGATAATGTTATCGATATTAATAACCTGCCAGTAAAACAAGCGACAATCACAAATAGTAAATACCGTGCAATCGGTCTTGGTACGTTCGGATGGCATCATTTATTAGCGCTGAAAAACATCAAATGGGAAACAGATGAAGCGGTAAGTTATGCAGATGAGTTATACGAGAAAATTGCATACCTTACAATTGAAGCGAGCATGAATTTAAGTAAGGAAAAAGGAAGCTATCCATACTTTGAAGGAAGTAAATGGAATTCTGGTGAATATTTCCTTACGAAAGGATATACGGATGAGAAGTGGCAATCACTTGCAAACGAAGTAAAAGAGAATGGAATTAGAAACAGCTATCTAATGGCAGTAGCACCAAACTCTTCTACATCTATGATTGCTGGATCAACTGCGAGTATCGATCCAGTATTCAAAGCCTTCTACAGTGAAGAGAAAAAGGATTTTCGTATTCCAGTAACGGCGCCTGATCTTGACCATAACACATATGATGTTTACCGCCGTTCAGCATATATTGTTGATCAACGCTGGTCTGTAAAGCAAAATGCCGCACGTCAAAAGCATATTGATCAAAGTATTTCCTTTAATTTCTATGTACCAAATACAATTCGTGCATCCATATTACTAGACCTTCATATCCAAGCATGGAGAGAGGGACTAAAAACAACATATTACGTAAGATCAACGTCAAATGATATCGAAGAATGTGAGTGGTGTGAAAGTTGAGGATAATCATTGCATATCTGTCCTATAGTGGAAACACAAAGGAAGTTGCTGAATTAATCGAGTCAAGATTGTTAGAGGAGAAAATTTCAGTAGAAATGCATCGAATTGGGATTGACCGTCCATTTGATCCCGAGGACTATGATTATGTATTTATCGGAACCTTTACATGGGCAACTGGCAGTACGCCGGATGAGGTGAAGGACCTTATTCTTGAAATTGGTTATAAACCAGATAATATTGCGATATTTGGCACTGGCGACACTCAATTTGGTGGGGATAATCTATTCTGTAAAGCAGCGATTAAGCTTGCAAAGTTTTACAATAGTAAGTGGGAGCCTTTAAAGATTGAACAATCTCCACGTGGAAGTCAGGAAACGATGATTGATGAATGGATAGAAGGAGTGTTACATGATGTCAAAAGCATTGCTTGATAAGGCAAAGACATTAGAACCGCTATTTCCAAATAAGTCTACAGCACTTTTTGGTGGGAAATCTAGTGGGATTTTAAATTGGAATGATATTGCTTATCCACATTGGTATAAAATGTATAAACGTTTAGTAGGAAATTACTGGCAAGCAGATGAAATTAATATGTCCAGTGATGTGAAGCAATTTCCTTCATTATCGAAAGCAGAGCAAGATGCATACTTAAAAATTATTGGCCTGCTTGCTACATTGGATGCACCACAAACGAGAACGGCATTACTTATATCTTTATACGCTACGGATGCATCGGTTCAGTCTATTATGGCTGTAATTGCTCAGCAGGAAGCAGTTCATAATGAAAGCTACTCTTATGTGTTATCATCGGTTGTATCACTAGATGAGCAAAATAAATCATTCCAGCACGGAAGAAAAGATCCGGTACTTCTCAAACGGAACGGAAATTTAGTGAAGCAATACAATCAATTTGTAGAGGAACCAACGATTGATAATATTCTTAAGACACTAGTTTATACATCGTTGCTGGAAGGAATGTTCTTCTATTCCGGATTTGCCTTCTTCTATAATCTAGCACGAAACAATAAAATGGTTGGTACATCAACGATGATCAGCTATATCAATCGCGATGAGTTAGAGCATGGCCGATTTATTGCTGAATTGTTCCGGGCAACTTTAGCAGAAAATCCAGAACAAAACACAGCTGAGTTAACAGATTGGGTTTATACACATTTTAAAGAATCAGTTGAACTAGAAATTGAATGGTCGAAATATGTATTAGCAGAGGTAGAAGGTATTGATTTAGAGGAAATGGCTGGCTACATTAAATACCGTGCGAACAAAATGCTGCGTATGATGGGTCTAAGTGAGATTTATCCAGAAAATGTGGATAATCCAATGAAATGGATTCGTGCATATGTGGATAACTTCGATGGTACGAAAACAGACTTCTTTGAGCAAAAATCTAGACAATATACGAAAACTAGTGATCTCAATGGGTTTGATGATCTATAAAAACGATAGGAATCGGCGATTTGCTGGTTCCTATTTTTGTGTTTCATTAATTATAAGATATGCACATATTATCCACAATATCCCCAGTATCCACATTCATGAAATTTATTTTTTAATACCCCCTTTACTTTTCCGTTACGTGAACGTTTATAGTAAAGGGGGAAGGGAGGGGGCAGCATGTAAATAAAGGAAGTAGCGAGGAAGCTGAACACGACACCGCGAGCAATCCGCTTATATGAAGAAAAGGGACTAATCACACCAAAGAAAGATAAAAATAACGATTACCGGTTATTTACGGAGGAAGAAATCCACCGTTTGAGTACAATTTTAACGCTACGTGAAATTGGTGTTCCGATAAAGGAAATTAAGAAGAGCTTAACAGACCCAGTTATGACATGCATGAGTATTTGAATATACAGCGCTCGGCGTTGTTTGAACAATGGTTTGAAATTAGGGATATGATTGCGACGATTGATCGGATGATGGAGATCAAGAATACGGAACAGGATAATCATGCTGCAACTTATATTTATGAGCTAGCATAGCATATAAAGAACTTGAAAATGATCCGTAAAAATTGGCAGGATAAATGGGACTTTGATAGTTGGGCAGCTGATTTTGATTACTATATATACTTTTATGGGCAAATCTGTATTGCAGATTTGATGTTTGTAAATAAAGAGCATCGTCAAAAAGTGATGGAGGCATATGGGTCAGGATGGAAATACAGAAGCGATATTTTCAATTGAGGATGAATTTTACGGTGACAGATCCAAACTAGTAGATTGGCTAATGCAACATAATTATCAGGTTCAGACATACCAATTTAATAATATTTTAGGTATGATATACGCGAAAAAGAAATAATCATGTGCTATGATTTGTATAATAGATAAATAGACTATTTGAGGGGGCTATGCTTTGAGTGAAAAAGAAGAAGTAATTAAAATGATCCAAGCGCTGCCAGACAATGTATCCCTAGAAGAAATATTAAGGGAGCTTTATATCCATATTCGTTTCCAGCGAGGTGTACACGAATTAAATGAGGAAAAGAGTCAAAATGTGATTAAAATGGAATCCGATAAATGGCTTCAATAGACTGGAAAAACGCCGTTCCAATAGGAACAGCGTTTTTATTTAGTTCAGGAAATAATAATTTTTTAATCATTTCAGCCATTTTTCCGTTCTTAATCATTAATTAAAGTAATTGATTAAGCCATTTGTTATCGATTGAGCTACTTTAAACTGATAATCAGATGTTTGAATAATGGATAAGTCATTTGGATTTGTTATAAATCCGAGCTCCATTAAAATAGATGGGGCATTGGTTGATCGTAATACTTTATAATTCTCTTGAATAATGCCTCGGTTGTTTAAATTTACATTACTTACAAGAGAAGAATGAACATTCCGTGCAAGCTGATAGTCAGATTGACTAGAGTAATATGTATTAACACCATGTACTCCAATAATCGGGAATGCGTTATAATGCAAGCTGATAAATGCATCTGTATTGTAAGAATTACTTATATGTGCACGTTGATTTAGTGATATATAATGATCACCTAATCTAGTAACAATTACAGTTGCACCTGCAGCACGTAATTGTTTTACTACAATGTCAGAAGTACTGGAAACGAGGTCCTTCTCATAAACACCACCGAGACCAATCGCCCCAGGGTCGTTACCACCGTGACCAGGATCAATGACAATATTATAGCCAGCGAGTGAGCCGCCAGTTGATGAGTCTATCGCTGTATTATCATTATCCGTTAAGCCATTCTCAACTGTATCGGCCGGACTTATTTGATTTGATTCTTCGGATGCAGTGGTTTTATCTGTAAGCCATGATGCAATCCAGCCTCTAGATCCATTTGCTAATGATACTTGATGCCAATCACCATCTGTAGCTACTAACGGATAAGTATCACCGGAATATGTGGAACCAATAATCGAATAACTGGTACTCGGACCGGAACGGATATTTACACTGGTAGCTGTGACAGTTACATTATTTGATGAAGACTGATTTTCTGAAACGTTTCGATCAGCGGTATGAGTGTTCGTTAACGGGATTAGATGGTGCTTGGCAATCCATCCAACTTGTCCACCGTAATAGGTTTGCACCCATCCGTATTTCTCTTGGAAGACCATCACATTGTTTCCCTTACTTAATAACCCTATTATTTCTGAATTATTGCTAGGTTCACCCCGAACATTAAGTACGGCTGAACTAACTTCATAGGTTCGTCCTTCTTGTGCCTGACCTACATTTGGTATCAGTAATAGCAAAAATAGCAAGAAACCTATACTGATACTAAAGCTGCGTAAAAAATTCATATGGACCTCCTTATTATGACTGTCAAGATAATGATATTACGAAATACTAGTCATAACAAGTAATTTTTTCCAAAATCGTTCAGACGTACTATGAAGTTCGTTATTTCATCCTATTAATATTCTGAATATAGTAGGAACTAATTTCTAGTTAAAAGAATAATAGGTATAAAGCAAGAGGTCTCATATTTCCTTGTATAGTACTTGTTCAAAAGTAGGATAAAAAGGGGCGAGAAGAGCGAGGCAGTGTAGCTTCCGCGTAGCGGGCTTGCATGCGTGGGTATAACTTCTATGTTGTCCACAGGAAGTACACGGTTTCTTGTATAAGTTTCTGTTTAAACGTAAGCAAATAATCCTGCATGCAGGAGAAGCTAGCAAAACCAGAAACAACGATGTGTTGTTTTTAAAAATTTTTCGGACACCCTCTTATATTTCAGTTGGTAATAATAAAGAAGCAGCCTTTAACGCTGCAAGGTCTTTTTTCATTTCGCCAGGTCTACTTGCTTTGCCAATGACATATCCTGAAAAAGCCATACCGTAAAATTGGCAAATATAGTTAAATTGTTGTATAAGTGGCAGGCCTTTTACACGCGGATTATCGCCACCTACTACAATTAAGTATGCTTGTTTCTTTTTTAATTCCTCCCTAAAATGGGAAAAATGTGCTGTTTTCATAATTTGTGACCAGCGATCAATAAATATCTTCATGGGACCTGACATACTGTACCAATAAATTGGTGTAGAAAACACGATAATATCATGTTCCAGCATTTTTGTTATCAGCTTTTCGTGATCATCCTTTGCAACAGGAAATCCATCAGCTGCATGGCGCTTATCGATAATTGGCTGAACATAATGATTTCGTAAATAAATATGGGTCCCTTTTTCCTTTGGTACAGCGTGATACGTTAAATATTCGGTGTTGCTATTTTCTCTTGTTGAACCATGGATAACTGCAATTTTCATTATTTGACCTCCTTGGTGATTTACAAACCTATTTATCGTAAGACTTATTTCTAATAAATGTTGCTTTTTCAAGTGATGGATGATAATTAGAAGTTAATATAAACTTCGAACTAACTTAGGATATCAAATATTCTTGGGCCTATCGCACCGAAAATACACTACGCGCACCTTAGGGGGGCTGGTGAGCCTTCTTGTGCTGTCGCACTTCGAAGTCTCACCGAAGCCCTTCCTCCCGCAGGACAAGGAAGGCTTCGGCAGCATTACATCGCACGAAGAAAATCGCACTTTATTTTCGAGGAGTCTTCGTGTATTTTCTCCGCTGGGATTGTGTGAGTAAAAATGGCTTTCTATCCTCATCTAAGTTATTAACAAGCACGATAGAGCCGCATTTTCCTCCCTCATTGATGGGATTACAGCGGAGGACAGGGAGCACCTACGGGAATAGCAACGGATGAAGTAGACCGCTTGCCCTATGGTGTGCGACTATCCGCATCGGAAATCCACATCGCAAGTAGTTCGCAGTTAGAGAACAAAACATTTGAAATGAGCCTATTGTAGTTAGTTTAGATAAAATAAGTAAGGTTTTCTATTTGATTGATTCTTAGGGATGATTCCCTTTATTATGAATATATATGAAATGAAACCAAATAACATGTAAATAATTACAATAGGGGTGTAATGATGAAATTTGCGATGAATTATTCGGTGGAAGCAAAGCAATTAGTCGATCAGGGGATAATCGATATTGATATGTTTAAGTGCCCTGATTTTGATCAGCAACTTATTCGTGATGCACAGGAAGCAAGACATGCATATGTTCATTTTGCATTATATGCGGGACAAAAAAATTCCAATGAGGTTGATTGGGCAATCATCGATGATTTACTCAAGAAGACAGAAACACCTTTTGTAAATTTACATATGGTCGCATACAGTGAGGATTATCCAGAAATAGATATCGCAAGCAATGATCCGGAGCATCTGGAACAAGTGTTAGAAGCGGTAATACATGATATCGAGCAGGTAACGGAACGGTATGGTGCAAATAACGTTATTTTAGAAAATGTAATCTATCGTCCAGACGGAAATACGCAACAAGCGATTACAAAGCCAGAAATAATCACGAGGATTATCCGTGAAACCAATTGTGGATTATTGCTCGATTTAGCACATGCACAAATGACGAGCGGGTTTTTAGATATGGATGTTCATGATTATATAAACCAATTTCCCCTAGACGCATTGCGCGAATTGCATGTGACAGGAATTCAGCGTGTGGATAATAAGCTTTATGAACATATGCCGCTATCGGATGCTAATTGGCAGCTAGTAGAATGGGCGTTAGATAACATAAAACAAGGAACGTGGCCGGAACCTTGGGTTGTTTCCTATGAATATGGCGGCGTTGGACCAAAACTGGAATGGCGCTCCGAATCAAAGGTGATGGCTGAGCAAGTACCGAGATTATTTGAATTAGTGAAGAATACTCAGCCTCCGGGGAATTCATTGTAAAATAGTAAAGTGTTCTTTTAATGCCTTTTTGGCTTAACCATTATTACCTATTGATTGAAAAAGCAAAAAAAGACTTTGAGAAAGATTTCCTTTCTTAAAGTCTTATTTTGTAGATAAGAAAGTATAAAAACTTTATGAAAAATAAGTGCAGCTAAAACTGTCGCGAAAAACTAGGCGTTAGCCTTGTTTACTAAGATTCAAAACCCATCAATTATGCCGGAATGCGTTTCTTCTGCTGCATTAGGAATAAAAACACACCGACTAAAACAATAACTCCACCAATGATTTGTAGAATGCTCAGTCGTTCTCCCAATATTATAACAGCTAGAGTTGTCGCGCCAACTGGCTCACCTAAAATACTCATCGAAATGAATGTAGCATTTACATAGTTTAACAGCCAGTTATTAATGACATGAGAAATCGTCGGAACTATTGCAAGTAAGAGAAAGATACCCCACTCTTTCGTTTCATAATGAAATAAAGGAACATTTGCGATGAGGTTAAACAAAGTTAATACAATAGCTGCAAAGAGAAAGACACAGAAACTATAAATCCAGTGAGAAACTTTCTTTACTGCATTTTGTCCAATTAATAAATAGCAAACAACAGCAATTACACAAAGGAAAGAGAGAATATCTCCAATAATTGCCTGACGACTGAGTCCGAAGTCTCCCCAGCCAACCATTACAGCTCCAATTACAGCAATTCCCATCGTTAACATTGCTGCACCTGTTGCTCGTTCTTTGTATAAGAAAAAACCGCCAATCAATGAAATGATAGGTTGTAATGCTAGTATAATTGTTGAACTTGCCACGGTTGTTAATTGTAATGAGCCAAACCAAAGGGCGAAATGAAGGGCTAAAAAGAGGCCGGAGAAGAATAATAAGTACCAGCCTTTTTTAGTTATCTTTCGAAATTCGCTCCGATTACTCCAGACCATTGGCAATAAAAATAGCGAGGCAAACCACATACGATACATACTGGAAATGGTTGGTGGTGCATCTGACCATTTTACGAAGATGGCTGAAAATGAAATGGCGATAATCGAGATAATTAATGGCAAGGCAAAATTTCTCGAATTGTTACTATGGTTCAATATAATACGCTCTCCTTGTTGCTGAATTCATTTATAACTATCCAATTATAGCTTATGTAATGTCACTTAACAATTGGTTTTTTTATTGGATGTTGCTAGTTATGTATAAACTACCAACGAACTTAGGATGATATTTGCTTCCTTGGCTGTCGCTCCAGAAATACACTACGCTTTCCGCGGGGAGCTGGTGAGCCTTCTTGTGCTTTCGCACTTCGAAGTCTCACCTAGGCTCTTCTTCCCGCAGGAGTCTCCGTGTATTTCTTCCGCTGGGGTTGTGATGCATTGATAAATATCCGCATCTATTTTAAAAAGAAAGTAATTTTTCACAATTATAGTCGATGATGGTATCGTAGCTAATAAACTGCAAAGGTGCTCGGAATAAATTTAGAATGAAAAACCGCATTTTTGATAATATAAAGTTTTGTAGTATGGAAAACTGATAAGGACCGGGCTGGATTTGCCCGGTCCTCCTATATCTAAGCTCGTATCCATTTCCAAATTTCAGCAGGGGAGGCATTTTTACCGTACATTAATATACCAACCTTGAATATTTTCCCAGCTAATTTCATACATAGCCAGATGCTGATGAGAAGGATTGCGAGACCGATTATTATTTCGACCCATGGCCATTCTTCCAGTAATGAAAGTCGTAAAATCATGACTCCTGAGGAACTGAACGGGATATATGTGCCAATCTGTGCAATTAAACCGCTCGGATTGCCAATTACGGGGCCGATAAAGGCGAATGGCAGGAATGGCAGCATCATTACAAAACCTTGGAAATTACCAGCGGTTGTCATATCGGACATTGTCGCACCGATTCCAACAAAGATAGCTGCAAATAACAAGTAGCCAAGAAGGGCAATGATCGACAAGATCAATGTTTCTGGAACAAACAGGTACTCCATAACTGGCATATCATATTTCCAAATTACTAGTGGAACAAGGAATACCAATAGGACAGCAACTTGAATAAGTCCTAATAAGAAATAACCTATTATTTTCCCTTGCATTAATTCAGATGGCGTAATCGATGATAAAATAATTTCTGCAATTTTATCTTTCTTTTCCTGTGAGGCACTTTGGAAAATCGCCATCCCCGAAAAGACAATTGAGATAAAAATGATTCCTGCAAAGGCACCAGGGATCATGCGCTCTAGAAAATCATCTGATGATGCAGTTTCTAGTCCACCTTCTTCAGACTCAGCCTCTGAATCCTCTGTGGATATTGTATTAAAAACAATACCATTTGAAACCATCGCTAACTGCTCAGCGGATAAACCAAGCTGTTCTAACTGTAAGGCTTGAAGCGGAGCTGTCAATGATCGAACTTCATTAATAAAAGATGTATCTATCTCTTCACTTGTATAAACGGGAACAACACCGTCAGCAAGCACTTGTTCATTTAAAAAGAGATAAGCTGTATTTTCACTTTCCTTCAATTCTTCTTGTGCTTCTGTTTCATTTATTTCGGTCAGATGCAGTTGCCAATTTAATTCAGCTTGATCGACAATACCTTCCATTTCTGTAAACAGATTTAATTCGTCATTAACATAGACTTGTGTTGCATCTGAATTGTCATCATCACTATTAAAAAGTCCGGGTAGGGTGAAGCCGATTACCATTAAGATGGGCGTTAAAAATAATCCAATGAGATATGATTTATTCTTCATGTTGCGTTTTATTTCCCATTTTGCAACCTTGTTTGAATTACGCATTACTTGCACCTGCTTCCTGCAGTAAGTTTTTCCCTGTAGCGATATCGATAAAGATTTCATGGAGGGAAACGCGATTAATTTTCAATTCATTTATTACAAGATGTTCAGGTAATAATCTGAGCCATTTTGATGGGTTTACATCTCTTGATAAATAGAGAGTAGCACTATTATCATGCTGTTCCACACGCTCTACATCGACAATTGCTTCAAGATCATGCAGTTGGTTTTTACCATTAATTGTACATTTGAAATTAGCATATTCCGTTTTAACTTCATCAAGTGTGCCATAAATTACTTTATGTCCTTTTTGAATCATAAAGAGTCGATCGCACATTTCTTCTACTAGATTCATTTGGTGAGAGGATAGTAGAATCGCAGTGCCTTGATCTGCTAAACTACGAATCTCTTCTTTAAATAGCTCTTGGCTAACTGGATCTAGTCCGGAAAATGGTTCATCTAAAATCAGCAATTCCGGTTCATGCAGGATGGAGCCGATAAACTGTACTTTCTGACCCATTCCTTTTGAAAGTTCTTCGATCGATACTTTTTCCTTTCCTTCCAAATCGAATTTTTTCAAATACATAAGGATCCGCTCTTTTGCCTTATCTAAAGGATAGTCTTTCAAATCAGCGAGATACAATAAAATATCCATTACCTTCACATTTTTGTAAAGTCCTCGTTCCTCTGGCAGGTAACCAATTTTATGTCGTGGAATTTCCTTGCCCCCGTATTTATGAAATGTAATTGATCCTGCATCTGGATACATAATCCCCATAATATTCCGGATTGTAGTTGATTTTCCGGCGCCGTTTGGCCCAAGAATTGCCATGATTTCTCCTTTACGAACGTCAAAGGAGATGTTATGGAGAACTTTCTTGTCTTTAAATGATTTCTCTAAACCGTCAATTGATAGCATAACTTCCAATGTATTTCCTCCTTGTCTGTGGTTTAAACCGCAATATTATTACTATGTTGTTAAAAGCAGCGTAATAATTTCTTCCAGTTCAAGTGATTTTCTGTCAATCCAACCAATGTTATTTTTTTGTAAAAATACCTCTGTTTTCTCTGGCTTATTGGAGATAATCTGCAGGTTGGCACGGGAAACTTCTCCGGGAATGGCAGTATTTGGCAACAAACCATTCAGCCAGTAACGCTTGTAGTTCTCTGTCAATGCTTCTTTCTCAAAATTTCCAATCGCTTTCCCATTACGTAGTACGAATAAGTAATCGGAAAGTTTCTTAATATCCTCTACTTGATGACTAGTAATGATAATGGAACGGTCACCTTTGTCCATCCAATCAACTAATATATCCATGAAAAACTTTTTAGAAGGGATATCCATGAATGCTGTTGGTTCATCGAGTACTAATAATGGTGTATTACGCGCAACCGTTAAGGCTAGATTTAATTTTTGCCGAACACCTTGTGATAGTTTGCCAAATCGCTTATTTAATGGGACGTCAAACAGATTTATCATTTCAATAAATAGGGAATCATCCCAGTTTGGGTAGAGACTTTCTATCAATGCTTTTAATGTGTTGCCTGTATAAGCGTCCATGCCAATAATGGTTTGCGGCAGATATGCTACATTTCTTTTCCAGCTTTCATTCCCATTACTAACAGACGTATTAAATAGTTTAATATCGCCAGAATCACGGGAAGCAAGATTCATCATTAGCTTCAGAAGCGTGCTCTTTCCTGTTCCATTATTGCCAACTAGTGCTGTAATCGTTTCTGGCTCGATTGTTAAATCAATTGGACCCAGCTGAAAATCATCTATATTTTTCTGCAGTTGGGATATTTCCGCATAGGCTTTCATATTTTAATCTCCTTTCCTGCATGCTGCTAATACTTCTTGGAAGATTTCCTCAATCTCTTCAATGGTATAGTCGTAATTTATTGCAGTTTCAACTGCTTTCTCAAAGGTTTCATAGACGGATGTCGTTTTCACTTTATTTTTTAACTTTTTCTCAATTTCTGCTACAAAAGTTCCTTTACCTTGCAATGTTTGAATAAATCCTTGGTATTCCAAATTTTGATATGCACGGCGAATCGTAATGACACTCACCTCCAAATCCTTTGCCAATACTCGGATGGATGGGAGCGGTGTCCCAGCCTGCAGGTGATTACCTGCAATTAGAGCTTTTAGCTGGTTTTCTATTTGATGATAAATCGGCTCACGAGAATCTTTTGACAGACGTATCGGCAGCTCCATCATAAATCCTCCTTTCTGCTGGCACATCCATTATAGATAATCTAATTTCTTCATTTGTTTCTTCATATAATGGAGCCAATATTTGATGCTCAATACTGTTGCAATGATTGAAATGATAATCGAAAGAACCGGCCAATCTTGTGCAATGAAAATCGTCCATTTAACGAGTCCATCATCTAGTAAACGGTAGAAAATGAAAATGAACAAGGCAATACTTGCTATTATCGTAATAATTGCGATACTTATTGATTTTAGATTAATTAAGTCGCCAACATCACTTGCAGCCATCGAAAATCCAATGGAAATACCAAGTGCCAGCCAAATAATGGAGAAAATAATGTAATTAGTCGGGGGCATTAATTCTCGATAATCTGGTGAAATCGTATATAAAGCAACTAACAGGATAATCTGTGGTGGCAGGGAATAGAATGAATAAATGATCAGCCTGCTCCAAATAATGACGTTCTCTTTAATTGGCAGTGTTTTTAGCCACACAACGGATGGGACGGCCCAAAGCTCTCCACTTACCTTTTGCAGTTGGAACTCTTTTGGCTTCAAATAATACGGCGCAAAGCAGAAGATAACAATCAGGAATATATCGTTGATCGTCCAGCCTATCATTTTTGCTTTGCCGTCAAATACTAAGACAAAGAGGGAAATCAATAAATATAAAAACATCGAACCGATATAATTCATTTTAGATGTTCGCAGTTCATTCATAGCCAATTGATAAGCCTGTTTCCAGTCCTTCATAATTAATAGCCTCCTTTAAGCGTTATGCTGTGTATGTTTATATAAACAGTATATAACCAGTTATGAAAAAAGTAAATACTAATTTTCAGAAAAAATACTTTTATGATGTTTGGCTACAGAATTTCTTGTACCCAAGCTAATAAGGCCGTTTGTATTTCCAATATATTAATGAAAAACCTTGAGTTTTATGTGCGTCATTGAGCATGTAATAATCAATAAAATGATCATGGGACTGTACGGGCAATTACACGTTCACATTTCCGACAAAACTTTGTTAACGAATTGTGAACTAGTGAGCAATCATATTTTCAAATTTGGAAATCATGGTATTCTATAAATGTAGTAAGAAACACCTTTACAATATATTGTGAAATAGTGAACAACAAAAATAAAACTAAATTTAAAGGAGATGGCTAGAATGATTATGGAATTTATTCGCAATAATAAATTTGTCGCTGGAGTATTAGCTATTTTAAGAATTTACATCGGGTACACATGGTTAATGGGTGGTTTAGGAAAAGTAACTAGTGGGGGATTTGATGCAAGTGGATTTATTCAAGGAGCAATTGCTAACTCTACTGGTGAAGGCGCAACTGTTCAAGCTTGGTGGGGAACATTTTTAGAAACAGTCGCATTACCAAACGTTGGATTATTCAGCTTCCTAGTTATGTGGGGTGAGATATTAGTTGGCGCAGCACTTATCTTAGGTGTTTTCACAAACTTTGCAGCATTAATGGGTATTACAATGAACTTCGCTTTCTTATTCAGTGGAACAGTAAGCACAAACGCACAAATGGTACTAATCACAGTATTTCTAATCATTGCAGGTTATAATGCAGGACGTTACGGTCTAGACAGATGGGTTCTTCCTATCTTAAAGAACCACACACCTATCGCAAAAGAAAAAGAAAAAGTGAAAAAAGAAGTTGTAGTCGCATAAATAGTTTAAGTAAAGCTGACTTTTAGAGAAATCTAGAAGTCAGCTTTTTTAATGTGCAGAAAATAAATAGATGCTAAAATTCGACATTAATTTTTCTACCTGAAGTGATATATGTTTAAACATCCTCTTAATCGTAAAGGATAGTTACTATTCAATATGAAGGGTGATGAATAAAATGAATCGTTGGTTAATAATTCCTGTCATGTTTATTACTGTATTTGTGCTCAGTATATTTAGTATGAACGAAGATAAGGAGCAAGAAAACGGAAATGGTGTTCAAAGTAGAAATGCTTCTGAAAATATAGAGGATGCAATAGATGCGAATTCAACAGCGGCAGAAGTCCCTGTATCTTTAAAAAATACAGATGGGGAAATTGTAGCAACAGCAACATTAACGGAAAGTAATGATGGAGTTAAGATTACGCTTGAAGGTAAGAACCTTCCACCAGGTGTTCATGGTTTTCACATACATGAAGTGGGATTATGTGAGACGCCAGATTTTAAATCAGCTGGGGCTCATTATAACCCAACAGGAGCACATCACGGATTCAAAGATCCGCTTGGGCCACATGCAGGTGATTTAAAAAATATTGAGGTAATGGAAGATGGAACAGTTAAAATAGAAGTTCTAGCAGATATGGTTACATTAAATCCACAAGGTAAAAACACATTATTGACTGAACAGGGAACGGCATTGATGATACATGAGAAGGCTGATGACTATATCTCCCAGCCTGCTGGAGATGCAGGAGAGAGAATCGCTTGTGGGGTTATCGGTGAAAAATTATAGAATTAGGAATATAAAAATAGAATGTATGTTCTATTTTTAGTATAGATATGCTATAATCAAAATAGATAACGTTCTTTTAGGGACGGGTCGGCTAACCCTTTTTAAAGTTTGGGGGTGATGCCTGTGGGAATGTATGAAGTAATGATGGTACTTGGAAGTTTCGGTACATTGTTAATTGCGTTACTCGCTTTGATTATTTCGATGATCAAAAAATAGACCCTCCCTATTAGCCTTCCAAAGTCTTTAGGGAGCGTCTATTCACATTAGAGTAGCCGATCCCTCTCTAGGGGAACCGCTTATTCTAAGGGACTAGTTGTAGCTAGTCCTTTTTATTATATTACTCTTCTAGTTCCAGTATACCATGTTCTCGTGAACTTGTAACATCTATAGGTAAATTGCTTTATAAAAACATGATAATTGAATATCCATGCTCTTTGATGAATGAAATCGATTATAAATTACCAAATTACACAGTGCGCTTTAATTTCCTAATGAATTTCTTTCCTGTATAATACGAATTTAATAGTGAAGGAAAGGAAGGAAAATATGGATTCTCTATCAAGAGCGCAAACTGAAGTACAACAAGAGAAAATTTGGTCACGAGATTTTGTGATTATTTGTTTAGCAAATTTCTTCGTATTTTTAGGCTTTCAAATGACCTTACCGACCATCCCATTATTTGTGAAGGAACTGGGTGGAAGCGATCAATTAATTGGCTTTGTAGTCGGAATCTTTACCTTTTCGGCATTGTTATTTAGACCATATGCTGGTCATGCGCTTGAATCGAAAGGTAGAGGATTCGTATATTTACTAGGATTATCAATATTCGTCCTTTCTGTCGGTGGTTTTGCTTTTGTTGCTAGTATCGTATTTTTATTTATTTTAAGAATTATCCAAGGTATTGGCTGGGGATTTTCTACAACAGCGGGAGGAACGATTGCAACGGATATTATTCCAGCGAGCCGTCGTGGAGAAGGTTTAGGGTATTTTGGATTATCTGGAAATATTGCACTTGCACTTGGACCTTCACTCGGGCTAACGTTAGCAGGAATAATATCATTTAAGCAACTCTTCTTAATCTGTGCTGCACTTGGACTTATTTCATTTGTTTTAGCTTCAAAAATTAAATATAAAAAAGTGAATGAATCAGAAGCAAAAGTGACGCATGTGAAGTTCGACATCTTTGAAAAAACGGCACTTCAGCCATCAATGCTTGTATTTTTTATTACGGTTACTTTTGGCGGAATTGCAACATTTCTTCCGCTTTATGCAATTGAAAAAGGTGTTACAGGTATCCATTATTACTTTCTTATCTATGCATTATTTTTAATGCTATCAAGAACCTTTGCAGGGAAGATTTATGATAAAAAAGGGCATCTGTACGTGTTTCCGCCTGGTGCTGCATTGATCTTTATTGCAATGTTACTATTAGCTTGGCTACCAAATACACCTATCCTGCTTCTAGCAGCAACATTATACGGGCTTGGCTTCGGAATCGTTCAGCCTGCTTTGCAGGCATGGTCTGTAGAAAAAGCGCCGAGTAATCGAAAAGGCATGGCAAATGCTACGTTCTTCTCCTTTTTCGATTTAGGAATCGGAATTGGTGCAATGCTCTTTGGTCAGCTCGCGGTATTTGGCTATCATTCTATTTATATAACTTCTGCCGGTTCTATCTTTCTATGTTTATTATTATATGGAGGACTGGTCTGGAGAGCTAAGAGACAAATACAATAATAAGAGAATCCAAGCAAACAGCCGTTGCTTGGTTTTTTTTTAAGCAAATGGAGAATATTTAGCAAAAATAATCGGATAAAAGCACCAGCATAAAGCAATCATAACCAGAAAGAAATGCTAGATTCCTCCATGTAATATAAATGTAATATTTTTGTAAAAATAGATTGCAATTCACTCATAGTTGAATAATAATGGAGATATTACAAAATATTACATAAATGGGGAGAAAGACGATGAAAAAAAGAAAGGTTTGGCTTGGGGTAGGTATTGGCTTAGCAGTATTGCTAATTGTTGGTGGGGGATTCATTTTTTACAATATGAATACAGCAAATCCGGTATTTGGCAGTGAGGAATTTCCGTTGTATGCAGAGAATGTGTCTGATTTTATGGGGATGGAAATGGATATGGGTGCATTTGCAGCATTCTCTGGAAAAGTCGAGGCGGAAAGAATGGAAAAAATCTACTACGACCCTGCAGAAGGAACTATTAAAGAGGTGTTTGTCTCTGAAGGTGATGCAGTGGAAGAGGGGACCACATTATTTGAATACGAGCCAGAAGAGGACCTTTCAATCGAAAAAGATCAAAAACAAATTGAACTTGAAATGGCTTATATGGATATCAATCGTTTGCAGAAGCAAAAGGAACGATTGGAAAAGCAGATCAAAAATGCAGGAGCAACTGCAAGTGAAGTACCGGAAGAAGAAGGGGAAGAGATTTCCTTTGCAGATGAAAAAGAAACACTACAGCAAGAACTTGATCAGGTTATTTTCGATTTACGAATGAGTAACCTTCAAGCTGGCCAAGTACAGAAGGAAATTGAAGCTTTCAAAGAGGAAGAAAAATCTCCAGTTGTCGTAAGTAAAGGACCAGGTATTGTTCAGACGATTAATCAAGATTTACTTGCTGGTGCACCATATGGAGAAGAGTCAGGTGCAAGCGGTCCGTTATTAACAATCGTTTCCACAGGTGCATATTTAATTAAAAGTGAAGTAAATGAATTATTACTAGATACGATTGCTGTCGGTGACAAAGTTCAAGTATCGACGAAAAAAGGAATAGACGGGGAATGGATTGGTGAAATTACTGAGATTGGCAAACTTCCGGTAGGTGAAGGTGAAGGCGATATGAATCAGGAAATGTATTACTATGAAGAAGGCAATCCACAAACATCCAAGTATCCATTTACTGTTTTGCTGAATGAACATGAAGGTCTTGAAATCGGCTTTCATGTGAACCTTGCACCAATCACAGGGAATTCTGAGTCCGAACCATCAACAGGAGCAGTTATGATCCCAATCGATTATATTGTTCAAGATGAAGAAGTGCCCTTTGTATGGGCTGTAAATTTAGAAACAAATGAAACGTACAAGCAGGAAGTGGAATTTGCTGAAACTGATGACGGATATATGGTGGAAATTCTTACTGGTTTAACAATGGATGATTCGATTGTGTTCCCCGATCCTTCAACTTCAATTGAGGAAGGAAAGAAGGTTGAGGTCCTTGACTATGATACAACTGAAGAATATTAATAAGTCTTACCGGTTAGGGAAAGAGGAAATCCCGATTCTTCGTGAAATAAATCTAAATGTTGAAGAAGGAGAAATCCTAGCGATTATGGGACCGTCTGGATCTGGGAAAACATCCTTGATGAATATTATCGGTTGTCTTGATCGTCCGAATACAGGAGATTATGTGCTTGATTCTATGGATATATTAAAGCTTAAAGAAGGCAAATTAGCGGAAATCCGCAATCGGTCAATTGGCTTTGTCTTTCAAACCTTCCATCTATTACCAAGGTTAACGGCTCAGCAAAATGTTGAATTACCACTGATTTATAGTGGGGTGAAGAAAAGGGAGAGAAAAGAAAGAGCAGCAGCTGCGCTTGAAAGAGTAGGACTTGCGGAGCGTGCAAACTTCCGTCCATCCAAGATGTCAGGTGGACAAAGACAGCGAGTGGCAATTGCTCGTGCGCTTATTAATGAACCGAAATTTATTTTAGCCGATGAACCTACTGGAGCGCTCGATTCTAAAACAGGAGAACAAATTTTGTCCCTTTTTCAAGAACTTAATGCAAGTGGGGTAACGATTATCCTAATTACTCATGATAAGGAAGTTGCTCGGAAAGCGGATCGAGTTGTTTTAATCCGTGATGGTGAGCTGATTGATGAAGGGAGTGACGTGATTCGTGCTTGAGAACATTCGCGCATCATTTCAATCCATTTGGAATCATAAGCTCCGTTCTGTGCTTACAATGCTTGGTGTTATTATTGGGATTGCGGCAGTTATTGCCATCTTCGCGATTATTGAAGGTGGTAGTGAAGAATTAAAAAGCAATTTAATTGGTATGGGTAAAAATACAATTAATGTCGTTTATGAAGAAGCAGATATGTATGGTGAAGAAGGAATGTATGGTGGTGAGGTTTCCAATAAAGCTGCGCCACCGATTAAAGAAGAGGCTATTGAAGAAATATTAACGTATCCTAATGTTTCTGGCATGTCTGTTTATCATGAAGGCTGGAATGAAGTCTATCATTTAATGAATATTAGTCATCCACGAATATATGGAGTGGATGAGCGTTATTTTGACATGTTTGAAGCTTCCATAGTGGAAGGGAGAACTTTCTCGGAAGAGGATTATGAGTCATACAGCCAAGTGGCATTAATTAACGAAATGGTACTTACTGAGCTGTTTCCAGAAGGAGACGCACTAAATCAAAGCCTCGATATATCTGGCACACCATTTCGGGTAGTTGGTGTGTTTACGAATAATAATGGGGAAAAGGATAATGAATGGTACTATGAGGAACCGATAATCTATTTGCCGAAGACAATCTGGCCAATCATTAATGGCTTTGATGCGCCAATGCAGGTTGCGGTTCAAGCAGATTCCTCAGATGCAATACAAGAGGTTGGGACATCTATAGCGGGTCGGCTAAATGAAGACTTGCCACCATTTGATACAGCAATCTATCAGGTAGCTGATTTTGAACGAATGATGGAAGAAATGGGAGAGTACAATCGTATCTTTGCCTTCATCCTCGGTGGAATTGCAAGTATTTCCTTGCTCGTTGGTGGAATCGGCGTAATGAATATTATGCTCGTTTCCGTAACAGAACGTACACAGGAAATCGGTATAAAGAAAGCGCTCGGTGCTAAGCGGCATGTCATTTTAGCACAGTTTTTGACAGAATCGATTGTGCTGACAAGTTTAGGTGGAATTGTTGGGATCCTCTTAGGTATCGGTATTGCCAAAATTGTATCTGAGTTTGCCAACATGCCATTTTTCGTATCGATACCAGCCGTCGTTGGTTCGTTTGTTTTCTCAATGTTGATTGGAATAATCTTTGGACTACTTCCATCAATTAGAGCATCAAAACTACAACCAGTCGAAGCATTACGACATGATTGATAAAAACGGAATGGGGAATATCCATTCCGTTTTTCCCTTTCACGGCGCGGTTTCGCCTTCTAAAGGTTTGTTACTTTTGATTATTGGCAGTTGATTTAGATTGCGAATTAGGCAATGTTGATTGCGGCACGAGGATAGTTTCACACCGTAGTGCAATGGTGATATTAGTGTGTTTATCGCTCTGAAATTGTAAGATTGCACAAATTCAGCGGAGAAAATACACGAAGACTCCTGCGGGAGGAAGGCTCACCAGCCCCCCGCGGAAAGCGAAGTGTATTTTCGAAGCGAGTGGCCTGTGAGTAACCTTTGCCCTAGAGTAGTTTGCAGTTTATATAAATAGTGACAAACTTGTTTTCCTTAATGAACTACAATCCCCAAGAATCATTCTCCAAAATGATGTATAATATAGTATTAGAAAACCTATCCTTGTAGTTATGGATAAGGTAAATCGTTTCAAAAACAAAAGTATGTCATTTACAATAGAGATAAGAAGTAATAGAAGGTAGGTTACTAGTATTTTGAAAAAACTTAGTGAAATGAATATCCAGAAATTATTTCCATCTATTATATATAAGCGCGGTTTAGAATATTTTAATCGAAAAAAGGTGAATAATCTTTTATATGATATAAATAATCAGGTCTGGACGGCGACTGTTCAAGGATCTGAGAATTATTTTGTAGAAATAGACATGAAGGATTACGCGAACGGTTCAATTGATACATTTTGCGACTGTCCAGCATTTGATACATTTGGATCATGTAAGCATATTGCCGCTACACTAATAGGCATTGCGAACAAAGAGTCAAATAAAACTCCTGGATTTGCAAACTATGATTATCAACAAACAAATCGTTTCATCCAAGCACTCAGTTCACTACGTACTCAAAATATGACAACCGACATACTGCCAGAGAAAGCAGCAATGCAAGTTGAATATTACTGCAAATGGTCCTATGACAGAAATTTATTAATAGAATTGAAGGCTGGAGAGAAGCACTGTTATGTAGTGAAGGACGCCTATGACTTTTTAGAAAATATATTACAAGGAAATGAGCATTTCTTTACGAAGAAATTCACTTATAATCCAGAATCTCATTATTTCCTGCAGCAGGATTTGGAAATCTTTGAAATGCTGTATTCGATTAGAAATAATGAGAAAATATATAATGGCTATGATAGTTACCACTTTCAGCGGAATGTTAGTGATAAACGGTCGATAATTGTGCCGCCGCTTATAGCTGAATCATTACTTCAAAAGCTGATTGAACGGGATTTTACGGTGGAATCATACGGACATCTTTATCGCCACATTGCCATTGAAAAAGAAACTCTGCCTTTTCAGTTTTTATTAACGAAAAGTGAAAATGATGAGTTGATGTTGCAGATGGATGAGGTTAAGGATGCAACTTATTTTAAGGAATATGAAATGTTATTCCATCAAGGAATATTTTATTTTCCGCAAAAAGAACAGCTTCCAATCGTTGAAGAGGTCTCCCGTTTTGGTATGGAGGACTTGCGATTACCGATCACAAAAAAACAAGCCGACATTTTTATGTCAGAGGTTATACCTTCATTGAGAAGAATTGGTAAAGTCGAAGCATCAGAAAAGGTAACAGAAGAGATTGTTCAGGTTCCACTTAAAGCGAAGCTATATTTAGAGGTGAAGGAAGACTGGATTATCGGTAAGCTGGAATATCATTATGGAAGCCATCTAATCGATCCCTTCAGTGGGCGCAAGCAGGGGGATGTCATTATTATTCGAGATGTGGAAAAGGAACAGCAAATCATGCAGTTAATCGAGCATGCTAATTTTCACTATAATGGCAAGGATCTTTATATCGAAGCAGATGAAGAGGAAATGTATGATTTTCTTTATTATGTGATGCCACTTCTCGATGACTATGTGGAGCTGTTCATGACAGCAGAAATTCATCATCTAATAGTAGAAAATGATCCAGCACCTAGTACGAGTGTGCGATTGGAATCGGCTACTAATTTACTGGAGATTGGCTTTAATATTGATGGCGTAGATGATTCAGAGATTAATAAAATTCTTGATGCAGTAATTGAGAAAAAACGTTATTATCGTTTACAAAGCGGGGCGCTAATGTCTTTAGAAGGGGAAGAATTTGCTTCTATGCAACGATTTTTCCAAGATATGGACATTAAGAAACGAGATTTACATGATGGGAATGTTCAAGTTCCTGTTTATCGAGGTACACAATTAGATGAATTAATTGATACGAAAAAGAATTATGATCCATCCTTTCGCCAACTATTACATCATCTGCGAGCGCCTGAGGAACAGGTCTATGAACTGCCAGATAATCTGAATGCGTCACTTCGGAATTATCAAATGACGGGATTCCAGTGGTATAAATCATTAAGTCATTATCACTTAGGAGGAATTCTAGCAGATGATATGGGGTTAGGTAAAACGTTGCAAAGTATTGCCTACATTGCTTCAGAACCAAGTGAAAATGGCTGGCCGCATCTTATTGTTGCACCATCCTCGGTTGTTTACAACTGGAAAAATGAATTTGAGAAATTTGTTCCCGATTTAAAAGTGGCTATTTTAACAGGGCAGCCCGCTGAGCGCCATCAAAAAATTGCGGAGAGCATGGACATGGATGTATGGATCACTTCCTATGCAACATTGCGCCAGGATATTGATATTTATCGTGAATTAACCTTCCAATCGTTTATTTTGGATGAAGCACAATTTATCAAGAATTATGCAACAAAGACATCTAAGGCAATGCGGGAAATTAAAGCAACACGTCGTTTCGCATTAAGTGGGACACCGATTGAGAATACAATTGATGAGCTGTGGGCAATTTTCCAAGTTATTTTACCTGGACTAATGCCAAATCAGCGAGACTTTAAACAATTATCAAACGAAAAAATTGCGATGCTAACGAGACCATTTATTTTACGACGCTTGAAAAAGGATGTTCTAAAAGAGCTGCCAGAGAAGATAGAGTCGGTTAGTGTGTCAGAGCTGACGAATGATCAAAAGGATTTATATGTCGGTTACTTACGTCAAGTGCAACAAGAGGCCGCACAATCGATGCAGGAAAGTGGATTTAATAGAAACAGGATGAAAATATTAGCTGGCTTAACTCGCTTGCGTCAAATTTGTTGTCATCCCTCTTTATTTATTGAGAATTACCAAGGGGGATCGAGCAAGCTCGAGCAATTGATGGATACGGTAAAGACCGCACTTGAAAATGGCAAACGAATGCTGATTTTCTCGCAGTTTACAAGTATGCATGAACTTATTATTGAGCGCTTGGCAAACGAGGGGATTGACTACTTCTATCTAAATGGATCAACTCCGGCTAAGGATCGAGTTGACATGAGTGAACGCTTTAATAATGGGGAGAAGAATATTTTCCTTATTTCATTAAAGGCTGGTGGGACGGGACTGAATCTCACTGGTGCGGACACCGTTATTCTTTATGATTTATGGTGGAATCCCGCGGTTGAGGATCAAGCAACAGGTCGTGCCCATCGATTTGGTCAAAAGAACGTTGTGCAGGTTATTCGTCTCGTAACAGAAGGGACAATTGAAGAGAAGATTTATGAGTTGCAGCAAAAGAAACGTGA
This sequence comes from Oceanobacillus zhaokaii, assembly GCF_003352005.1. Lineage (GTDB taxonomy): Bacteria > Bacillota > Bacilli > Bacillales > Amphibacillaceae > Oceanobacillus > Oceanobacillus zhaokaii. The sequence continues at coordinate 3,707,080 of NZ_CP024848.1, read as the reverse complement.
GCTTATCGATCAAGTAATCCAGCCAGGGGAAACAATGTTGTCTTCCTTAAGTGAAGCGGATGTGCGAGAACTATTGAGTATCTAAAAAACCGATACATGGCCTTGTGCCATGTATCGGTTTTTTCATTACGTGTTTGCTTTCAGTAATAACAATTAAACTAACCAATCTGAGATGAGACTTTCATAAAACTATTGATTCAAGGTAAAGAGCTTTCTTGGTCGTCCTTTTAAGTATGGTCTTTCTTCCCCGGAGACTCTGATGACCTCACCTGTAAGAAGTTTATTGACTGTTCGTTCTGCACTTCGTTTCGTAACTTTATAGAAAACGGCAATATCATTTGAAGAAAATGGTTCATTATTGCGGTTTGTAATGAATTCAATAAAGTTATAGGATAATTCATTATTTAATCTAGCTTTATGAATGAGTGCTTGATATAGCTTGGATGTATCGACATGTTTTGTAACTCCTATCGGCCCAATTAATTCCTGTCTTTCATTCATAATATAACTAATGCTTTTCTTCTCTAAATTGCAGGCCTTTAAAGCTAATTGTGCATTATTTTCAGCTTGCTCTGGTGATAATCCAAGTCCAAAGCCAATATTAATAGGCAATTGTAATTCATTAGTCAATTCATGAAATATAGGGAAATCACGATAGTGTTTAGTTAAATAGTCTAGCAAGCTTTTCGTACCAACGATTGTAACCTGATTATTGCACGTCGCAAAAACAGCTGCATTGGTTTTACTTGCAAAACGAGAGAATGCTTCTTTTATCTTGTTTATCTCGATTTGAACGACGTCGTCCTCATGAATTGTTTGTACAGAATTTTTGATAGCGGCATAGCCAATGACGACTTGTGAACTTGTTTTCTTATTAAAACGAATCATAGATGCTGCTATGTTAATTGCTTGTTCAATATTTTTAGAAGGAATATGCATCATGCTGACTGGTATACCTAATAAATGGAGTCTTTCTTTCACTTCATTGCTCGAGGTTAGTACATGATTAATTATCCCATCGCTCCACAGACTTACATGATGATCGATGATGGCATCTAAATCGACGATAGTATCTTTTTGGTAGGTGTATTGATATGCGTTCTTACTGTCAATATTTAACTCTTGAAGCATAGAATTAATATTTGTTCCTTCAATAATATCTATTGAAAGTCGATTGGTGATATGTGGAGAATGCATCATTAAATAATGTACAGATGATATTATCGTATGTTCATCGAACTCCACCCGTACCACTGGTAAACGTTTTTTCTCCACTTTCTCTTTTACATATAAATAGGAAATAGGTTCTGTAAATATGTATATATCACACATGAATGCTTTTTCAATCAACTCCAGTACTTCTTCTTCTTCTTCATAGCGAAAAGGAATAATTGCGATATTTTGACTATTTTCTGCGATTGTTTTTGACCTTGTTATTATCTCTGTTCTACCAAACATTGCGATTTTAATACTCATCTCAGCTCTGCTCCTTTACCGTAAATAATGCATGTATTCAACGAACGCTTTTACAATTATTAAATAATTCATACTATCATATTGAATTTTCTTACTATTGTCAAGAAATGAATTTGAATTATAGGAAAATAAGCTCAATTCCTACAGTTCGCAGACGTTATGATATGATTGAAGGAGTGGAAAGATTCGTTTTATGGGGAGGTAGTAACGTGAACAAGTTATCGGAGATTATGAATGTTGAAATACCAATTATTCAGGCAGGGATGGCTGGAGGCATTACAACTCCTGAATTGGTCGCAGCAGTTTCGAACGAAGGGGCTTTAGGAACAATTGGTGCTGGTTATCTAAGCGCTTCTTCGTTAAAAGAAGCGATTCGAGGAGTAAAAAGCTTGACTAACAAACCCTTTGCAGTAAACTTATTTGCTGCAAACTTAGAGGTATTCACAGAAGACATTCAGGAAATGCAAGCGTTTTTGAATACCATTAGGACCACCCTTGAAATAGATTCTGGCAATGACCTAGTAAAAGTGAATGATTACTTACAAGAAAAAATATATATCATTATTCAAGAGAATGTTCCAGTAGTCAGCACGGCATTTGGCAGTTTGTCTTCGGTATTAATTGAGCGGCTTAAAGATAATAATGTAAAACTGATTGGTATGGCAACGAATTTAAATGAAGCAAAGCAACTGGAAGATGCAGGGTATGACCTTGTTGTTGCACAAGGATATGAAGCAGGAGGACATCGAGGTACCTTTGATACCGTTAACAATCCCAACGGCAGTGATATAGGTTTGATAACGCTAGTGCAGTCGTTTATCGATCAAATAAATATTCCCATAGTTGCTGCAGGGGGAATATATAGGAAAGAGCAGATTGATGCACTAATCCAAATGGGTGCAGCTGGAGTGCAATTAGGAACTGTATTTCTTATGGCGAAGGAAGCGGGTACGAATCCTTCTTATCGAAGAGCAATAATAAAAGCAGAAATGGACGACACGGTTATCACAAGATCGTTCACTGGAAGGCCGGCTAGATTGATACATAATTCTTTCGTACAAAAAGTAGAAGAAAGCAAAATTGAAGTTTTACCATTTCCAATTCAAAATGAATTAACAAAGGATATTCGGGCAGCGGGTAGTGAGTTTGCAATTGCCAACGTGCAGGCACTATTTGCTGGCCAAGGCGTAGGGGCACTCAAAAAAGAAGAGACAGTCGAAGAAATTATCGCTAAATTAACTTAACCGCTAAGTGAAGAGCCCCCACTATTTTGTTATAGTGGGGGCTCTTTAATAGCTCTGCTCATTATTATCGTTTGGTTTTTAAATAAATTGCGTTGTATATGTAATGTTGATTTACGCTCTGGTCATCGGTTAAAAGGAGGTGTTGCCATCTCATTTTTTAAAGACTTAGTTAATTGATTGTAATACTACAATCCTGGCGGAGGAAATACACGGAGACTCCTGCGGGAGGAATGGCCTAGGTGAGACTGCGAAGTGCGTTAGTGCGAGGAGGCTCACCAGCCACCCGCGGAAAGCGTAGTGTATTTCCGGAGCGGTAGGCCTGTGAGCCCTCCTCACTATTTTGTTTTCTTATAAATAATAGATAACCAACAAAACTACCAAAATAATAAATAAGGCAATTCCTTGAAATTTTATAAAACGGTAGAATTTCTCATTCTTGCTCTCCGAAGGTAAAGGCTTCTCCTTCCATTCCTCTAGATAATCGGGATGCCTCGACATCACGCTCCAAAACCTTCTAAAACCAAATGTAATTCCATCAAAGAAGCCACCTCGTTTTATATACAGAAACAATCCGATAATAATGTAGAGAAGAGAAATATAAAATAACGTATTGATAAAATTGGTGATATTATACTGATCAGAAAAAAAGAGGAATAAGAGTGAGGTAATAATTAAATTTAGGACAAGATATAGATACTGTTTATCTCTCATGTTAGTTCCACCTATAATTCTAATAATTTTATCGTCAAAGTAGCTGTAACGAACGATAGTATATCATAATCAAATAAAAAAGTTGAATAAAACGATTTAACAAATATTTCCAAAATGAGGCTAAAGCCACAGTTATAGCGACATTGTTCGACAGAAGTTAGCAGAAATTATACTATATTGTAAAAAAACTTTGCATTCTTATTGGAATAACGATATAATTCTCATTACAAGTAAATGAATAGCTTCTTTATCTTGAATTTTCAGAAAAAAACAACTATAGGGAGGTCAAAGAAATATGAAGCTTAAAAATTGGGCATTATTACTTGCCTTTGGTTTATTATTAAGTGTCCTGGTTGCCTGTGGCGGAGGAGATGGTGGTACAAAAGAATCATCTGACAACGCAGAACAAGGAGCAACAGGTACAGAAGATACAGCAACAGAAGGAGAAAATGTACTTAATTTTGTTAATGGGGATCAAATTCCATCTATGGACCCTTCGTTAGCAACAGATGAATATGGCTTCCAGTTCTTAGGAGCAACAATGGAAGGTTTATATCGTCTAGGTGAAAATGCACAACCTGTTGAAGGTATTGCAAAAGATCATGAAGTAAGTGAAGATGGTCTTACATGGACATTCACATTGCGTGAAGACGCAGTATGGTCCAATGGTGACCCAGTAACAGCGCATGACTTTGTATATGCATGGCAACGTGCAGTGAATCCTGAAACTGGATCAGAATACGGTCCATACATGATGAGCGGTGTTATCAAAAATGCTACAGCTGTAAGCACAGGTGAAGCACCAGTTGAAGACTTAGGTGTTAAAGCAGATGGTGACTTCACATTAGTTGTTGAATTAGAAAACCCAACAGCATATTTTGAGTCATTAACAACATTTGGTACATTCTTACCATTGAACCAAAAATTTGTTGAAGAACAAGGCAATAAATTTGCTACAAGTTCTGACACATTATTAGCTAATGGACCATATGTTTTAGAAGACTGGGAGAGTACAAGCAACTCATGGAATCTTGTGAAAAATGAAGAATACTGGGATGCTGAAACAGTACAGTTAGATAAAATGACTTATGAAGTAGTTAAAAAACCACAAACAGGTGTCGATCTATATGAAGCAGGTACAGTAGACCGTGCTCCATTATCATCTGATCTTGTTGACCAATATGCTACACATGAAGATTATACAGTTGAACCACAAACATCAATATTCTATTTGAAAATGAATCAAACTAGAAACGAAGCACTTGCTAACAAAAATATCCGTGCTGCAATCAGCAGAGCATTTAATAAAGAAGCGATTGTTAATGAAATTCTAAATAATGGATCACTCGTTGCAAATGGAATTATTCCTGCTGACTTTTCACGCTTGCCAGAGGGCTCACCAGATGCTGGTAAGGACTTCCGTGAAGTTAGTGGCGATCTTGTAACATATGATGTTGAAAAAGCACAAGAATACTGGGAAAAAGGTCTTGAAGAGCTTGGAACAGATACAGTAGAACTTGAGTTACTTGGTGATGATGGTGAAAGTGCTAAAGTAATGGGTGAATATTTAGCTAACCAATTATCTACAAATCTGCCTGGTTTGAAAGTAACATTGAAAAACGTTCCATTTGAACAACGTCTTGATTTAGATACAGCAATGGATTACGATCTTCTAATTTCAGGATGGGGACCAGACTTCCTTGATCCATACACTTTCTTGAACTTATTCTTGACAGATGGTGAAAATAATAAGATGGGTTATTCAAATCCTGAATACGATGAATTAATCAATGCAACAACAACAGAACTTGCAACAGATAATGTAGCAAGATATGAAAACTTCTTAGAAGCTGAAAAGATTTTATTTGAAGATGCAGCAATTGCACCAATTTATCAAAAAGCAGTAGCACAGCTACAGTCACCAAAAGTAGAGGGTGTTATTGTAAACCCATTTGGCCCAACATATGAATATAAATGGGCTAGTGTTGGTTCCGCTGAATAATTGTTTGATTTTTGCTAATCGAATAAGCTAATCAATAATTGACAAGAGAGTTTGCCTCCAAAAGAGTCATAACTCTCTTGTTCCATTGTGAGAAAAATATCTTATAATATTGAACATTTTGTGTTCCTTATGAATTTAATTTGAATCTAGGAGGTGCTGGTATGTTCCGCTATATATTACGACGGTTATTCTATATGTTAATTACGCTATTCATTATCGCTACTGTTTCATTCTTCCTTATGAAAATGCTACCTGGTAGCCCGTTAAATGCTGAAGATAAACTTAGTGAACAACAAAAAGCAATCGTATTAGAAAAATACGGCTTAAATGACCCTGTACCTGTGCAATATTTGAAGTATCTTGGTGGATTAGCACAAGGTGATCTAGGAATTTCCTTTGCTTTTGATAACACACCAGTAACAAAAATATTAGTGGATCGTATGGGTCCTTCACTACAATTAGGTCTTCAATCATTGTTGATCGGATCTTTTCTAGGAATAATCTTGGGATTAATTGCAGCAGTATTCCGTAACGGTGCTATCGATTATACCTCAACAGTAATCGCTGTGTTAGGATCCTCCATCCCCAACTTTGTTTTTGCAGGACTTCTGCAATACGTATTTGCAGTTCAATTAGAATGGTTCCCTGTTGCATTATGGGGAGGATTTGAATATTCAATCCTGCCAACCATTGCATTAATGATATTCCCGATGGCTACAGCTGCCCGGTTTATTCGAACGGAAATGGTGGAAGTATTAAATTCCAACTTTATTCTTACCGCTCGTGCGAAGGGAATTGGAGAAGCTGGAGTTGTATTTAAACATGGATTACGTAATGGGTTAATTCCGTTAATTACGGTTATTGGACCAATGGCAGTAAGTATGCTGACAGGGTCGATGGTTATTGAACAAATTTTTGCTATACCTGGAATTGGAGAACAGTTTGTCACGTCAGTTCTCGTAAATGATTATCCAACAATTATGGGGACAACCTTGTTATTTGCTTTCTTATTTGTTGTAATTATTTTAGTAATTGACCTCCTTTACGGATTAATAGATCCTAGAATAAGAGTTTCGGGAGGTAATAGTTAATATGGCTACAAACGATCAAAATAAGATACCAAAGGAACTGCTCGTTCCATTAGTACGAAAAGAAGATACTAGTGAAAAGATTTCTGGTCCGAGCAGAACTTTTATGCAGGATGCTAGAAGAGCCTTTTTCAAAAATAAATTAGCAGTAGTTAGTGTAGTTTTAATCATTATCGTTATCCTTATGAGTATTTTTGGACCGTCTATGAATGAACATGGTTCTGACGATCAGGATTTAATGAGAGCGAAGATGCCTCCACATGTACCCGTCTTAGAAAATATTTCTTGGCTTGGTTTTGATGGAACGTTAAGTGGAAAGTACCGCGGTAATGATGTTGAAGCGGCGACTGCAAATGCTATTGCACGTTATGATAATAATGAAGATTTTATAGATATAGAAGTTGTTGATGAAGGCGACGGCAGCAGAAACTCTGCAGTTGTTAATGCGACTTATCATATCTACGATGCGAAAGACATGTCTGACGAGTATTTCTGGTTAGGAACGGATACACTCGGTCGTGATCAATGGACACGTCTATGGGAAGGTACTAGAGTTTCATTGATCATTGCATTTGTTGCAGCGGTCATCGGACTTGTAGTAGGTGTTGCTTACGGTGGTATTGCCGGATTTTATGGTGGGAAAGTCGATAACGTCATGATGCGAATCGTCGAGATTCTTGTCGGGATACCGAACCTCGTCGTCATTCTATTAATGATGCTCGTCCTCCAGCCTGGGATAACGTCGATTGTCGTCGCCCTCTCTATTACAGGATGGACAGGGATGGCACGGATTGTCCGTGGTGAAGTATTAAAACTTAAAAACCAAGAATTTGTTCTTGCAGCACGAACCTTGGGTCAAACAAATGGCAAAGTAATAATGAAACATTTATTGCCAAATATTAGTGGGATTATAATCATCAATACGATGTTTACAATTCCCGATGCAATCTTCTTTGAAGCATTCTTGAGCTTTATTGGTCTAGGTATTGTTCCTCCAGATGCATCACTCGGTTCATTGATTAATGCAGGTTTTGATAATTTGAGATTATATCCATATTTATTAGTGTACCCAGCAGTCTTGATTTCGTTAATTATGATTGCATTCAATCTAATTGGGGACGGATTACGTGATGCGTTTGATCCGAAAATGCATAAATAAGAAGGTAGGTGTTATTAAATGAGTAAATTATTAGAAGTCAAAGATTTAAAAGTATCATTTAACACCTACAATGGCGAAGTACAAGCTGTTCGCGGTGTAAGCTTTGATTTAAATAAAGGAGAAACACTAGCAATTGTTGGTGAGTCAGGTTCAGGTAAATCTGTAACATCGACAACGCTAATGGGATTGCTTCCGAAACCACAAGGATTTATCAAATCAGGTCAAATCCTGTTTGAAGGAGAAGACCTTGTTAAGAAATCAGCGAAGGAAATGCAGAAAATCCGTGGTAATGATATTGCAATGGTGTTCCAAGATCCGATGTCTTCCCTTAATCCAACAATGAAAGTTGGAAACCAGATTATGGAAGGTCTGATCAAACATCAAAATATGAATCGTGCAGACGCAAAGAAAAAAGCAACAGAGTTATTGGAATTAGTTGGGATTCCACATCCAGATGTTCGTATGAATCAATACCCACATCAGTTTTCTGGTGGGATGCGTCAACGTGTTGTTATCGCAATTGCACTTGCATGTAACCCTAAATTATTGATTGCTGACGAACCAACAACAGCACTTGATGTAACCATTCAAGCACAAATCTTGGAATTGATGAAAAAAATCCAAGAGGAAACAAATAGTGCGTTAATTTTTATTACCCATGACTTAGGGGTAGTTGCGAATGTTGCTGACCGAGTGGCAGTAATGTACGCGGGGAAAGTAGTAGAAGTTGGAACGGTAGATGATATCTTCTATAATCCGAAGCACCCATATACATGGGGATTACTCGGCTCCATGCCAACACTGGATAGTTCGGATGAAGAGCTGTATGCTATTCCTGGAAGTCCTCCAGATTTGCTTAATCCTCCAAAAGGGGATGCATTTGCACCAAGGAACAAGTTTGCTCTTGAAATTGATACTGTGATGGAGCCACCGATGTTTAAAGTATCGGACACACATTATGCAGCGACATGGTTGCTTCATGAAGATGCACCGAAAATTGAGCCTCCAGAATCCGTAAAGCGTAGAATGCAAGGTTTTTCGAAAATGGAAGGTGAACAATAATGGCAGAAGATAAATTATTAGAAGTTATTAATTTACAGAAGCATTTTGATGTCGGACGAAACAAAACGGTTAAAGCTGTTGATGGTGTATCCTTTGATATTCTTCGTGGTGAAACGTTTGGACTTGTTGGTGAATCAGGATCTGGAAAATCGACAACGGGAAGAACAATCATCCGACTGTATGATGCAACAGGTGGAGAAGTTAAGTTTAATGGTGAAGATGTTCATGGGAAAAAGTCCAAAAAAGAATTATTAAAATTCAATCGTAAAATGCAGATGATTTTCCAAGATCCATCTTCTTCACTAAATCCGCGTATGACGGTATTGGACATTATCGCAGAGGGATTAGACGTTCATAAATTAGTTAAAAACGAAAAAGAACGGAAAGAACGTGTGGAAGAATTATTAGAAGTCGTTGGTTTAAACCGCGAGCATGCAACAAGATTTCCGCATGAGTTCAGTGGTGGACAACGACAACGGATAGGGATTGCTCGTGCACTTGCGGTAGAACCAGAGTTCATTATTGCCGATGAACCTATCTCTGCACTGGACGTATCGATTCAAGCACAGGTTGTAAACTTGCTGAAAAGATTGCAAAAAGATCGTGGGCTAACGTACTTATTTATTGCGCATGACCTTTCAATGGTTAAATATATTAGTGATCGAATTGGTGTAATGTATTTAGGGAATTTAGTAGAACTTGCAGATAGTGAAGAATTATACAATAACCCAATTCATCCATATACGAAATCACTGCTTTCAGCAATACCTCTGCCAGATCCTGAATATGAACGTAATCGCAAACGTATCACATATGATCCAACAGTACACGATTCAAGTGAAGTACCTGAATTTAGAGAAGTGAGCCCAAGACATTGGGTACGTTGCACTACAAAAGAATTTGAGCAGTACAAGAAAGAAGCTGCTCAAAAATAGAATATAGAGACAAGGAAGCTTAATCGCCTCCTTGTCTCTTTTTGTTTTTGAAGAACGGAGGCAGTCGCTGAATAGATTGGCTATGCATAGTTTTTAGTGAAAAGATCACAAACCACTGATTTTTCCTAATTTTTTTCGACAAAATTAGACAATATTATGCCTATTCGCTCAATATTATTATTTATGAATTGTTTGACAATTGAGTGAACCTATGTGTAAAATACAACTACAAATATGATTTTTAAAAGGGGGATTTTGCGTCACCGACAGGCATGGTCACAGCCAAGTTTTCTAATAAGGATGATACATAATTATTTCTTTTGTGCATAGGCGGATAGACATAGAATATGTGAGTCAGAAGAATTATTGGTTTTAATATATCTTATTAATCCACAAAAAGAAAATGTTTAAATTCCTTATTGGTTAATACGCTTGTATTTTAATGGAAAGGGGGGAAGACATGATTTCCTTTAAAAATGTGAATAAGTATTTTGGGGACTTCCATGTATTAAAAGACATTAACCTTACAATTAACAGGGGAGAAGTAGTTGTAATTATTGGTCCATCAGGGTCTGGGAAAAGTACGTTATTGAGGTGCATCAATAAACTTGAAACAATATCTGACGGTTCGCTAATCGTTGGAGATAAAGAAATTCAAGATAAAAAAACGGACATTAATAAAGTTAGGCAACGGATAGGCATGGTATTTCAGCAATTTAATTTATATCCTCATAAAACGGCGCTTGAAAATATTACGCTTGCCCCAATGAATGTATTAAAGAAATCAAAGGAAGAAGCCAAAGAAACAGCCGAGTTCTACTTAGGAAAAGTGGGTATTCCTAATAAAGCTTCTTCCTATCCTTCTCAGCTTTCAGGAGGACAGCAACAACGTGTCGCAATTGCAAGGGCGCTTGCCATGAAACCTGAAATTTTACTCTTTGACGAGCCGACATCGGCACTTGACCCAGAGATGGTTGGGGAAGTATTAGATGTTATGAAGGCGCTTGCAAAAGAGGGTATGACAATGGTTGTAGTAACACATGAAATGGGATTTGCCAAAGAAGTAGGAGACCGAATTATTTTTATTGATGAAGGTCAAATTCTTGAAGAGGCCGATCCTGTGGAATTTTTTGAGAATCCGCAAGAGGATCGAGCAAAATTATTTCTTAACCGTGTATTAAATCATTGAAGAGGAGAGGGAGAAAATGAGAAAACTAAAAAGATTATCGGTTTTAGCAGTAGTGGCATTACTTTCTATTATTCTATTAGCTGCATGTGGTTCTAGTAGTGAGAATGCAAGCGGAGATGGGGAAAAAGGCGGAAATGTGTTAGAGGATATTAAAGATCGCGATAAGATCATTTTTGGTGTGAAATATGATACTAGACTCTTTGGGTTAAAGGATCCAGCTTCAGGTGAAGTAGAAGGATTTGATATTGATATTGCTAAGCAAATCGCAAAAGAAATTGTAGGTGATGAAACAAAAGTTGAATTTGTTGAGGTTACATCAAAGACAAGAATACCTTTATTAAACAAGGGAGATATCGATGCGATTATCGCGACCATGACAATTTCTGAAGAACGTAAAAAAGAAGTTGATTTCTCTGATGTCTATTTTGAGGCAGGCCAATCTTTATTAGTTAAAAAAGGCAGCCCCATCGAAAGTGTTGATGACTTAACAAAAGACACAACGGTACTTGCAGTAAAAGGTTCTACTTCCACAGATAATATCCGTGAAGCAGCTCCAGATGCTCAAGTATTGGAATTCGAAAATTACCAAGAGGCATTCACTGCACTGAAATCTGGGCAAGGCGATACGTTAACAACGGATAACTCTATTCTTTTAGGAATGGCTTCGGAAGACGACTCTTTTGAATTGGTAGGTGGGACGTTCACTGATGAGCCTTATGGTGTTGCCGTTAAAAAAGGGCAAAAAGAGCTAGTAGATGCAATCAATGACGCTCTGACGGCAATGAAAGATAATGGGAAATATGATGAGATTTACAATGAATGGATTGATATGGAATAGAAATAATTGTTTAGATGGATCAATTAACAGGATGAGCATTTTATGCTCATCCTAATTAAATGAAGTGGGGGGAGATGTGTTGGACTTCTCGATTTTAGTAGATTACTCGGATATGTTTTGGGATGGCTTTAAAGTCACGATTGTCGCAAGTTTAACAGCGTTAGTCGCAAGTTTTATCATAGGAACAATTATTGCCGTTATGCGTATTACCCCCATTGCACCATTGCGTTGGGTAGGAGCAGCGTATGTTGAGTTTTTTAGAAATATTCCTTTGGTTGTCATTGCCTTTTTCTTTTTTGTTGGTACTCCTGCGATTGGAATAAAGTTTAGTGGTATTACAGCGGGTACAATTGCACTTTCTATTTATACATCAGCCTTTATTGCTGAAGCTATTCGTTCGGGTATTCTATCTATTCCAAAAGGGCAAACAGAAGCAGCAAGATCATCGGGCCTAAATTATATGCAGACAATGCGAATGATTATTTTGCCACAAGCAATTAGAATTGTGATACCTCCAATCGGAAATCAATTTATTAATTTAGTGAAGAACTCATCCATTTTAGCGCTAATTTCTGGTGCCGACTTGATGTACCAAGCGGATCTTATCTCAGCTAAAACATTTATTGTTTTTGATGTATATATATTAGTCGCATTAATTTATTTAATTATCACAATTCCGTTGAGTTTAGGCTTAAGGTACATAGAAAGACGTCTCGCAAATACTTATTAAGGAGGGGGAAAAATGGATTTTGTCGGCGCATATTCGCTAGATAATTTAGCATTTTTAATGCAAGGATTTTATGTGACATTAAAAGTGGCGGTTATTGCTATTATTTTTAGCTTTATCATCGGCGGGATACTTGGAACTATTCGTTTCTCCAAGGTACCTGTCATATCACAAATAGTCGTTGTTATCGTTGAAACAATTCGAAATTTGCCGCTTCTGTTAATTATACTGTTTACATATTTAGCATTGCCTGAGATTGGTATTAACCTGAGTATCACCGTTTCAGCCATTATCGCTTTAGTTGTTTTTGAATCGTCCATGATTGCTGAAATTGTCAGAGGAGGATTGAATTCAATTGAAAAAGGACAAATGGAAGCAGCACGGTCCTCAGGCCTCACGTATTTGCAAGCATTGCAAAAAGTCATTCTGCCACAAGCATTGAGACGAATGGTACCGAATCTTGTCAGTCAATTTATCTCCCTGTTAAAGGATACATCACTTGCGGTTATCATTTCGTTACCTGAAATGCTTCATCATGCAAAAATTATTCAAGCTCAAAACATACATTATGTAATTCCAATCTTCATATTAATTGCTGTAATATACTTCATTGTAAACTATATATTATCTTTGATTGCAAGACGACTAGAGCTCAAGCATACATGATGTTGACTTTCATACGGATTCGGCACCTGGGGGGAAGAATCTTTCCTTAATTTTTCAGGTGTCATTTTGTGATGAGAATATAAAAAATTAAGGATTTTCATCTATTGACATTTTACGGTATCAAAGGAAGATCGAATGAAGATAAATTACTAAAGGCTGATGGGGAGTAAAAAAATGTGAATAAAGGTGGCTGGGTATCTTCCATGCCACCTATTTAAGTGGATAACTTGTTGGTAATTTGTGATTATTCGTTACCTTTATGGGGATAAGTGTATAAAAATGTGGATAAAAGATGAATATTCTTATCATTGTTAATAAATGAATCATTCTGCAATAGATGTTATGTGGATATTTACTCTATATAAGTGATGTTGCTTCAATAAAGGTAGAGCAGGCACTCAATTATTTTTCCCAAGTAAATCTGTAATATAGGTCGCCAGTCTAATAGTAAAAGAAAATTCATGCATGTTATAATTAGCATATATAAATTTATAGTCAAATGATACAAGTTATGCGGAAGAAAACTTAGAAAGTAAAGGGAAAGATAGCGAATGAAGCGTAAGAAGACGTTGAAGAAAGCTTTATTTCAATCATTTATAACTATGATCCTGCTATTTGGCGTTTTTTTTGTTATATCCATAATATCGATGGTTAACTATGATACGAAGCATGAAGCAGTTAATCCAGGTCCCCGAATATCGGATGAGGTATATAATTATCGTCCACTTGTGGATAAGTATGCAGAAGAACATGGCATTGCTGATTATGTGGATGTGCTGTTAGCAATTATGATGCAGGAATCTGGTGGCAGAGGAAATGATCCAATGCAATCATCGGAAAGCTACTGTGGAGAAATAGGTTGTATCGACGATCCTGAACTGTCTATTAAACAAGGAGTCTATTATTTTTCAAAAGTAATAGAGGATGCTAATGGTGATTTGAAATTAGCAATTCAATCGTATAACTTTGGGCTCGGTTTTATTCATTATGTTCTAGAACAAACAGGAGGTTATACACAAGAAATTGCAATCGATTTCTCACAGGAAATGTATCAAAATGCACCAGATAAGAGTATTTATCGATGCTTACGTGAAGAAGCTAAAGAGTACGATGCATGTTATGGGGATATTTATTATGTTAAATCTGTAATGGCATATCGGGATGTATTAGCTGTAGAATTATAAACATAATGATATGATTAAAGAGAAAGTTCAAAAAGTCCGGTAAAAATGACACATCGATGTTTCTAGTTGGCTTGCTTTTCCGCTACTCACGCTAAAACAGTCAAGGAACTTCTACTAAAACCGTCCACGTCCTGTGGACAAACGTAGAAGTCACCACATCCTGTGGAAGCCCGTTGCGGGGAGCTACGCCGCCTCGAACTTTCGACGCCCAGGACGGGCTAGTGTCGGCGTCGCAACAAATGTTTTTGATGGGGCGATTAATCGCAGTCCCAGGACGTTGCGAACTTAGCCGACGCGGTCCTTTTTATCCTCCCTTTTGAACAAGCACTTAAAGAAAATTTAAGGAGGAATTCTAATGGTAAAAGCAATTCAAACAGACAAAGCACCAGCAGCAATTGGGCCATATTCACAAGCGATCGCAGCAGGGGATTTCGTTTATGTTTCAGGTCAAATTCCTATTAACCCAGAAACTTCTGAGGTAGTTGAAGGAATTGAAAATCAAACAGAGCAAGTGTTGAAAAACCTGCAAGCTATTTTAGCCGAAGCAGGTACTGATTTTTCAAGTGTAGTGAAATTCACTATTTATTTAGCTTCAATGGAACATTTTGCAACAGTTAATGAAATTTATGGAGAATTTTTAACAGAACCATATCCTGCACGCGCAACAGTGGAAGTTAGCCGTTTACCGAAGGATGTACTAGTTGAGATGGATGTTGTAGCATATACTAAATAGGAGGTAAGCTCTTATGGATAATTTTACTTATTACAATCCTACAAAATTAATATTCGGCAAAGGTCAATTAGATGCTTTACCAAGTGAAATTGAACAGTATGGGAAAAGAGTACTCGTCGTTTATGGCGGAGGAAGTATTAAGCAAAATGGTATTTACGATAACATAATGAAAAAATTAGAAGAAATGGATGCAGTAATATTTGAATTATCTGGAGTAGAGCCAAACCCGAGAATTTCAACCGTTCGTAAGGGTGTCGAGATTTGTAAAAATGAGAATATCGATGTTATCTTAGCTGTTGGCGGCGGAAGTACAATAGATTGTACGAAAGCAATCGCTGTTGGTGCTAAAACTGACATAGATATGTGGGATATTATTACTAGAAAAGCGCGTGCTGAAGATGCCCTGCCATTTGGTACGGTATTGACGCTAGCTGCAACAGGTTCAGAAATGAATGCCAGCTCTGTTATTACAAATTGGGAAACAAATGAAAAATATGGCTGGGGGCTTAGACCGTATACCTTTCCGAAATTTTCTATTCTCGATCCAATGCATACTATTTCTGTTCCACGTGACCAAACAATCTATGGGATAGTCGACATGATGTCACATGTATTAGAACATTACTTCCATCAGGCAACCAATACGAAGGTTCAAGATCGATTCTGTGAGGGTATTTTGACAACCATAATCGAAACAGCGCCAAAACTACTCGACAATTTGGAAAGCTATGAGCATCGGGAAACCATTATGCTTAGTGGAACGCTAGCATTAAATAATATGCTAAATATTGGCTTCTCTGGTGATTGGGCTTCACATAATTTAGAGCATGCCGTTTCCGCAGTACATGATATTCCACATGGTGGCGGGCTAGCAATCATCTTCCCGAACTGGATGAAGCATGTTCTTGACGACGATAATGCACCACGCTTTAAACAGCTTGCTGTTCGAGTGTTTAATGTTGATCCAACTGGAAAGTCAGATGAAGAGGTTGCTCTTGAAGGAATTAATCAATTGCGAGCGTTTTGGACAAGCATTGGAGCACCAGCATCATTGACTGATTATGATATTGATGAAAGCTCGGTAGAATCCATGGCAGAAAAGACAGTTACGATGAGTGCAGAATACGGTGGGTTTAAAAAACTTAATAAACAGGATTCTCTTGCCATCTTTCAAGCAAGCTTGTAACAACTGATATTTCCTGGGGAATATTGTAGAATAAAGATGAAAAAAGAAAAGGAAGCACGCCGCACATATGACAGCGTGCTTCCTTTATACTTACTCTTGTCTAGCATGGTGCCGAGTCGAAAATGAGTGTGATTTCTTAGATGTATGTTCAAATCGATACCAAGTAAATAACATAATAAGCCCACAGATGATAAGTAGTATGCTTGTCACAAAGAATACCGCAGAAAAACCAAATGCTGCAGCGATAATACCACCCATTGCTGGACCAATAACATTTCCTAAAAATCGCAAGCTTGTGTTATACCCAAGAACCTCACCCTGCATGGAGAGTGGTGCAGCTTCTCTAATATAAGCGATTCGTGCTGGAATAATCCCACCCATTGTTACTCCTAATAAAAATCGCAGCATTACTAGTTGCCAAATACCCGTAACAAATGCACCTGGAAGATAAACGATTCCTGATAAAAGCAAGAGAAGGGTTAGAATTTTGATATGCCCAATTCTATCTCCGAGCTTGCCCCAGTTCCTTGCCATAAATAGATTACCTAAACCAGCAGCAGAAAATGCAATACCAGCGAAAAAGGCGATATTAACTGGGCCATGAATTTCTTCGACAAATAGCGATAGGATTGGCTGAATACTAAAGTTTGCTATTTGTACTAGTGCAGATAACAATAATACGACCAGCAATGTGGGCTTCTGAAAAATATGCTTAACAACATCTTTACTGGAATAATTCTTATAATCTCGCTTATCTGCAGACAATTTAACTTTAATTTCCTTTACACCAAATAAAACGAGCAATGCGGATAAGAATATTGTTATAGAGACCCATTTGAATGAATTCGCATACCCAAAAGTGTCCGCTAGTACTCCACCCAGCATTGGCCCAATTAGTGAGCCGGTAACACCGCCAGTTTGTAGTGTTCCAAGTACTTTTCCAGCAACTTCTTTCGGTGTTTGTGTCGAAATAAACGCTTGGGACATCGGGATAAATCCTGTTACTATTCCCATTAATAGGCGCAACAAAAAAAGCTGCCATACCGATGTGGCAAACCCCATTAAGAAAACAGAAATACCAATCCCAGTGGCAGAGATAATCAAAATATTCTTTCGGCCAAATTTATCGCCAATCCTTCCCCAGATTGGTGCAAAGATAAAAGCGGTAACGAACGTCACAGCAAAAGTCAGACCTGACCATGTTTGAACATATGAAGCGGAGAAATGACCAAAGGAGCTAATATATAAGGAGATAAACGGAATAACCATTGTCATACTTCCAGAAACAAAAAAGTTAGCAAACCACATGATTGCTAAATTACGTTTAACAGCTTGTGATGAATCAGTAATTGGACCCGCCTTCCTTTCTAAAATATACTTCGATACCCTAAATATACTGTACTCGAAACATTATTGGAAGTTATATGCTCAAACTTGATATGACAGGGCTTTATTAACAACCATAGGATGTATAATGGAGAAAAAAATATCCATAAAGTTACGAAAAGGTTATAATAAATAGGAATCAACTTAAAGTTTATTAATTATTGACTTAGTAACCTGAAAATGACGATTTATAAGGAGAATAAGATATGATGAAATTAAATTTGAAAAAGATTATTTCACTAGTTATTATCGCTAGTATTCTATTAGGATTATCGATACCTGTATATGCAGCTTCAGGTCCGACGGATGTAGATTCTATTAATGAAAAATTAGGACCGCCAATAGTTGTTTACGGTGGCACATTGTCAGAAGAGCAACGAAGTGAAGTGCGTGAGAAATTAGAAGTTAACGATCCTGAATCAGTGGTAGAATACGATGTTACTGGGCAGGATGTAGTAAATTATATCAATGGTGATGCAAATGCCAGATTGTTTTCTTCAGCAAAAATTGTGCGTCAGGAAGAAGGAAATGGGTTGACAATTAATATTGTTACTCCTGAAAATATTACAGAAGTATCGAGCGACATGTATGCTAATGCTCTATTAACAGCTGGTGTATCTGATGCAACGGTCGATGTCGTTTCTCCAGTTAAGGTATCAGGACATTCTGCATTAACTGGGATTTACAAGGCATATGATGCAGAAGGGGTAGAGCTGGATAAGGAGCGAATGGAAATTGCAAATGAAGAGCTCGGAGTAGCAACAAGCCTAGCTGATAATGAAGGTATGTCACAAGAGAAGGTAAGTCAATTATTAACAGAGATTAAGCAAATGATTGCTGATCAAAACCCAGCAACAAGAGAAGATGTAGAACAAATCGTCAGCGAACAATTACAAAATCTAGAAATCACATTAAATGAAGCAGATCGACAAATGCTGATAGATTTATTTGATAAGATGCGTAACATCGATATCGATTTTGGCGCAGTAAAAACCCAACTTGAAGATATTGCTTCTTCTATTTCTGATAAAGCAAATGAACTAGGTTTAGATGCTGGTTTCTGGGAAAAAGTAGCAAACTTCTTCAGTGAAATGTTCCAAGGAATAAGCAATTTCTTTGGTGGATTGTTCAAATAAACTGAGAGATTGATAAAGGGACTCTAATGGAGTCCTTTTTATTATGGATAAGATTATGGCAATAACCAATTCTAACTTACTTTCAAATGCACCACTTAAATCATTGCTTGTTGCTATTAATATAGGATGCAATAGCCTAGGATATCAAATGCACTCGGACCATTCGCTCCGGAAATACACTACGCTTTCCGCGGGCGGCAGGTGAGCCTCCTTGTGCTAACGCACTTCGTAGTCTCACCGAGGCCTTTCCTCCCGCAGGAGTCTCCGTGTATTTCCTCCGCTGGGTTGTGCGACTGTTATGTGTTTTATCTTTCTTGCTATAAGTTATGATGGCATCACCTCTATCATGGGGTTGATTTTAGCGGAGGACAAGAGGCTCTTGCGGTATCAGACCGCTTTGCCTGTGGAAATCGACATTGCGATAGTTCGCAGTTTATATTAACTTCGAATTACCATTCATCACCTGGCAGATAGTATTAAATAACTTCCCCCCCTAAAATACAACGAATAATGTCACCTTGAAACATGGTGATACTCTTGCAAAGCAACAATCTATAGAAAACATCTTCAATCTATTATTCAACTAAACGGATGTTTATACAATATTAACAATATGCGATTAATAACGACAAAACTTTATTTTATGAACTTTTATAAAATTCTGTTGATATATTCCGAGATAATAGTATAATAGCTATCACAGGTAATTTGGAATTATCTGTTAAATAAAATAGAGGTGAATAGAGAGGGGTCAAAAGAATGAAGTGGAAGAGTTGGTCATTGCTTTTAGCTTTATTACTTGCATTGGGAGTCCTGCTAGCTGCTTGTAGTGGAGATGAGCCAGCAGATAGTGACGAAGGTGGAACTGACGATGGTAATACGGAAGAACCTGCAGAATCAGAAGATACAGAGGGTACAGAAGAAGATGCAGAAGCCTCAGCAGGCGGAGATGGCCTTGCCGCAGACCAAACATTTGATATAAATATTAGAACAGAGCCACCTTCATTGCATCCTGGTCTTGCTTCAGATACAACTTCAGGTGCTGTACTCGATCAAATTTTCGAAGGACTTATGAGAATTAACCAAGATGGTGAAGTAGAGGAAGCAATGGCTGAATCCTACGAAGTCTCTGATGATTTGTTAACGTATACATTCCATATACGTGAAGATGCAGTGTGGTCAAATGGTGATCCAGTAACAGCTGGCGACTTTGAATATGCGTGGAAATGGGTATTAAATCCAGATAACGCGGATACAGATTATGCGTACCAATTGTATATCATTAAAGGAGCACAAGCTGCGAAAGAAGAAGGTGCTTCAATCGATGATGTAGGCGTCACTGCAAAAGATGAAAAGACGTTAGAAGTCGTACTTGAACAACCAACGCCTTATTTCCTAGATCTTACTGCTTTCTATACTTACTATCCAGTCAACCAAAAAGTAGTTGAAGGTGCAGCTGACTGGGCGCAAAATGTAACGGATACGTACGTTACCAATGGACCGTTTTTAATCGAATCATGGGCACATAAAGATCAAATCGTACTTAAGAAGAACACTGAATATTGGGATGCAGATACTGTAAAATTAGAAACAATTAATATGTACATGATTGATGATGAAAATACTTCTTTAGAGATGTTTAATAATGGGGAATTAGACTGGGCTGGAGATCCAACAGACGCGCTGCCATTATCAGCAATACCGTCATTAAAAGCGGATGGATCATTAAATATTTCGCCACTAGCTGGTGTTTATTATTATGCATTTAATACTGAGGCAGAGCCGTTTAATAATGTAAATATCAGGAAGGCATTTGCCCTATCGATAAATCGTGAAGGTATTGTTCAAAGTATTACGCAACGTGAGGAAATTCCAGCAATGGCACTTGTTCCTCCATCGATTTGGGAGGAGAGTGAAGAAGGATACTTTAAGGATAATGATGTGGAAACGGCGAAAGAGTATTTAGCAACTGGATTAGAAGAATTAGGATTGGAAGAACTGCCAGCAATTAGCCTTTCCTATAATACGAGTGAAGCACATGCAGCAATTGCTCAAGCTGTACAAGATATGTGGAGACAGAATTTGGGTGTTGAGGTAACTCTGAATAATGAAGAATGGAATGTTTACCTTGATAGTATGGGATCAGGGAATTTCCAAACAGGTCGTATGGGCTGGCTTGCCGACTTTAACGATGCGATTAACTTTATCGAGATTTTCCAATCTGTCGGTGGAAACAACTATACGAACTGGGAAGATGAAGAATACTCAGATCTGATAGAACAATCAAGAACAGAAATAGATCCAGATGCACGTAAAGAAATCTTAAAACAAGCGGAAGCAATCTTTATGGAGGATATGCCAATCGCTCCAGTTTACTTCTATACTAATTCATGGCTGAGCCAAGATTATGTGAAGGATTTAGAAGTATCAGGACTTGGTGGAGTGCAGTTTAAGTGGGCATATCTTGCTGAGGAATAAATCTATGCAGTAATTGATAAAATGCTTTTCAACATAAGGTATATAGAGGGGATCTGTATGCCTTATGTTGATTTCCTTTTTTTCATTTCATTACATATGGCTATACACATATGTAATTTCCTCAAATAGATAGTGGAGGTGAATGTTCATGATTAAATACTTACTTAAGCGAATCGGCTATATTATTCTTTCTTTATTTTTAATTGTTACGGTAACATTTATTTTAATGAAGGCTGCACCTGGTGGTCCTTTTGCATCGGAACGAGCATTACCCCCTGCAATTGAAGCACAAATGAATGAAGCATATGGATTTAATGATCCAATTCATGAACAATATTTCTCTTATCTTATTAATGCCTTCACATTCGACTTTGGTCCATCATTTAAATATGTTGGACAAGAAGTAACCGAGATTATTGGCAGAAGCTTTCCCTATTCGTTGATTCTTGGTTTAGAAGCTATCTTTATTGCTATATCGGTAGGAGTTTTACTAGGAGTTATAGCGGCTGTTAAGCATAATAAATTTGGAGATTATCTGGCAATGATTATTGCTGTCTTAGGAATCTCTGTTCCAAGCTTTATTATGGCGGCAATCTTACAATATATCTTCGCAATTTATCTTCAGGTTTTACCGATTGCTAGATTCGAGTCATTTGCACATACGATTTTACCGGCAGTTGCCTTGGCGACGACACCACTTGCCTTTATTGCGAGATTGATGCGATCAAGTATGCTGGATGTTCTAAATCGTGATTATATTAAAACGGCAAAATCGAAGGGACTCAGTCAACGAGTCGTAACTTATAAACATGCATTGCGCAATGCGATATTACCTGTTGTTTCCTACTTAGGTCCATTAGTTGTCTCGATACTTACTGGGAGTTTTATCATTGAGAAGATTTTTGGTATTCCTGGTTTAGGTAGTGAATTTGTTGTAAGCGTAACCAACCGTGATTATACGGTAATTATGGGTACGACTGTCTTTTTCAGTGTTCTGCTGCTCGTATCGATTTTAATCGTCGATCTTCTCTATGGTCTGATTGATCCACGCATTAAAGTAACATCGAAAGGGGCGAATAAATAATGGAACATCGGCAGTTAAAGGAAATCGACTTTGAAGCCTTACAATTAAAACAATCGGAAGCAGAAAAAATCGTAGGCGAAAGCACTTCATATTGGAAGGATGCTTGGCGTCGGTTTAAAAAAAATAAACTAGCATTATTTGGTATCATTATCATTCTATTATTAGGTGTAATGGCTATCATCGGGGGTCCAATTTCTGGGCAAAATTATTATGAGAATAGCTTATTAGAAGCGAATCAAGCACCATCTGCTGAACATTGGTTTGGTACGGATAATCTAGGGAGAGATGTATTTTCCAGAACATGGTATGGGGCACAAATTTCCCTGTTTATTGGTTTAATGGCAGCCCTGATTGATCTAGTTATCGGTGTTATTTGGGGTGCGATAGCAGGCTTCTTTGGAGGGAAAGTCGATGAAATTCTAATGAGAATTGCGGATGTTTTATACGGTGTGCCGTATCTATTAGTCGTTATTTTACTATTAGTCGTGTTACCGCAAAATCTATGGACATTAATTATTGCTATGACGATAACGGGATGGATAAATATGGCGAGAATTGTCCGGGGCCAAGTGATGCAGCTCAGGTCAGAGGAGTTTGTCATGGCGTCGAAATCATTAGGCGCGAGTAATGGCAGATTATTAATAAAGCATCTCATTCCTAATACTTTAGGACCTATTTTAGTTACATTAACATTAACAATTCCGAGTGCGATATTCACGGAGTCTTTTTTAAGCTTCCTTGGTATTGGTGTACAAGCTCCATTAGCGAGTTGGGGAACAATGTCTTCAGACGCTTTGCCAGCACTTCAATATTACCCAAATCAGCTATTCTTTCCAGCAATATTCATTTGTATTACGATGCTAGCATTTAATGTTGTTGGCGATGGGATGAGGGATGCATTGGATCCGAATGAACGCTAAAAAAGGAGGACATAAGATGAGTAAAATCTTAGAAGTGAAGAATCTTTCCGTATCGTTTGATACATATGGGGCAGAAGTGAAAGCGGTACGGGATGTTAGTTTTCAATTAAACGAAAGGGAAACACTTGCAATTGTTGGAGAATCTGGATCTGGGAAAAGTGTGACCGCACAATCGGTAATGCGGCTCGTGCAAACTCCACCAGGGAAATTCGTCGGTGGGGAAATTCGATTTAATGGAGAAGATCTCCTGCAAAAATCAGAAAAACAAATGGAAAGTATTCGCGGAAAGGAAATCAGCATGATCTTTCAAGATCCGATGACATCGTTAAATCCGACAATGACGATTGGCAAGCAAATTGCAGAAGGACTAATGAAACACCAAAATATGTCAAAGAAAGAGGCACATCTTCGGGGAATCCAGTTATTAAAATTAGTTGGTATTCCAACTCCAGAAGTAAGAATTAAACAATATCCACATCAATATTCGGGTGGGATGCGCCAACGTGCAATGATTGCCATTGCCCTTTCATGTAATCCTAAAATCTTAATTGCTGATGAACCTACAACTGCATTAGATGTTACCATTCAGGCACAAATCCTTGAATTGATGAGGCAAATCCAAGAGGAAACGGGTACAGCAATCATATTAATTACACATGACTTAGGTGTAGTAGCAAATACAGCTAGCAGAGTTGCGGTGATGTATGGTGGAAAGATTGTGGAATCAGCTACAGTGGATGAGATATTTTTTGAACCGAAGCACCCTTATACATGGGGATTATTAGGATCGATGCCGAAGATCGACAGAGAACAGGAGAATCTGCAAGTTATTCCGGGATCACCACCAGATTTGGCTGAACCTCCAAAAGGATGTCCGTTTGTAACGCGCTGTCCATACGCAATGAATGCTTGCAGTGACTATATGCCAGCATTTACTGCGGTATCTCCGACACATGAAGCAGCTTGTTGGTTGTTAGATGAGAGAGCACCTAAAGTAGATATTCCTGAATCAGCAATCGTAGGAGGAGAGGATGTTTATGTCTAATGATAAAGAAAAGCTGCTGGAGATAAAAGATTTAAAAAAACATTTTAAACTGGACAGAAACAATGTATTAAAGGCTGTTGATGGCATCACATTTGATATTTTTAAAGGGGAAACGTTCGGACTGGTTGGCGAATCTGGCTGTGGGAAGTCCACAGCAGGCCGGGCGATTATGCGGTTATACGAAGCAACAGAAGGGAAAGTGGCATTTGACGGAGAGGATGTCCATCAAGCGAAGTCAAAAAGGAAATTAAAGGAATTTAATCGTTCCATGCAAATGATTTTCCAAGATCCATATGCCTCACTAAATCCAAGGATGACGGTAAAGGATATCATTGCAGAAGGCATCGATATTCATGGATTGATAAAATCTTCAAAAGAACGGACGACTCGTGTGAATGAATTACTAGAAATAGTTGGGCTGAATAAAGACCATGGTAATCGCTATCCACATGAATTTAGTGGTGGCCAGCGGCAGCGGATTGGAATTGCCCGAGCGTTAGCGGTCAGCCCAGAATTCATTGTTGCTGATGAGCCGATTTCAGCACTTGATGTTTCGATACAGGCACAGGTTGTAAATTTGCTGAAACGACTTCAAAGGGAGCATGGATTGACATTTCTGTTTATTGCTCATGATCTATCAATGGTAAAACATATTAGTGATCGTGTTGGTGTGATGTACTTAGGGAAAATGGCAGAAATAGCCAAAAGTGAAGAATTATATCGTGAACCATTGCATCCATATACGCAAGCATTAATTAGTGCCATTCCGATTGCAAATCCAAGAATAGAACGGTCACGGGAACGAATCATATTAGAAGGAGATGTTCCGAGTCCAGTTAATCCACCAAATGGATGCAGATTCCGAACAAGATGTCCACTAGCGATGGACGTTTGTGCAAAAATAGAACCAACATGGCAGGAATATAAGCAAGATCATTGGGTTGCATGCCATGTATATGATGAAAACTATAACCAAGAGTTTAAAGCGAGTGATGATAAAAGAAAAGATAATATACCTGTATAATGGTGAGAATATAAGGGGATTTCTGTTACAAAATCTATTATTATATGACTTTTGTAATGCATCTTGTAAAATATGAGACTTTTATATCAAAAATATTACATTTGTAATATTACCGCCTAAATTAGTCATTCTTGTAATAGACTCTTAAACGCCCTGTAACTGTATTCGATAGTCTCCTGTGTTAGTATTGGGTTTGTCAGAAATTTAAGGAGGAACCCAAATGAAGAAATTTGTAGCGGCAATTGCTACGGGGATTATCATTGCTGGCGCAGCTGTAACAAACGTTTCCGCAGAGGAATATGAAGTACAAAAAGGTGATAGCCTTTGGAATATTGCAAATGAAAATAATACGACAGTAGACGAATTAATAGATATAAATGAACTTAAAGACTCAGTAATACACCCAAAACAATTAATTTACATTCAAGCTAATTATTCAGTGCGCCCAGGTGATACATTATTAAGTATCGCGAAGGAGCATAATATTACGTTAAAAGATTTAAGAGAATGGAATAATTTAAAGACAGATCTAATCGTTATTGGTCAAGAGTTATCCATTAAGAATGGTAATGTAAAGCAAGACGACATAGCAGTTACGAAGAAATCTAGTAAGCCAGCAACTACAGATGCAACATCTAGTGAAACCAATACACAGAATACTGCATCAGCACAAACAGAAGCACCAAAGAGTGAAACAAAACAAAAGCAAGAGCCACAAGGTAAGACAATTTCCGTAAAAGCAACAGCATATACAGCAAAATGTGATGGATGTTCTGGTGTAACATATACAGGTGTTGACCTAAATGCAAACCCAAATGCTAAAGTAATCGCTGTTGATCCTAATGTTATTCCACTAGGTTCAGAAGTTTACGTGGAAGGCTACGGATATGCAACAGCAGCTGATATCGGCGGCGCTATTAAAGGAAACAAGATTGACCTTCATGTTCCAACAACGAGTGAAGCAATGAATTGGGGCGTTCGTACAGTTGACGTCACAATTGTTAACTAATCAATATAGTGTGTGTTCAAAAAGGACCGATAACTCATTTTATTGGACTTTTTGAAGATCCCTTTATAAAATTATTGCCAGCAAAAAGGAAAGCATCTATATAAAATGCTTTCCTTCTTTTTCTGAACTCTAAACCTATATATCTATCTTATATTAAGCGATACATTGATTTTCTTAGAATGATTATTGTCCTGAATTACTTCATCTGGATTATCGGTTAATTGTTTAAATCCTACAATCCCAATGCCGATAATTATAACTGCAAGCAAGGTAACTAAAGTTTTTTTCATCGATAATGCCTCCAAAGATTGTTCCTATCCCCATTATAATAAAAATTGCTGCAATTCACCATTGGCAATTCTTAGAAAAATAGGAATAACCGTCAATATTTAAACATAGTAAGAGAATAGGCATCATTTATTGATAGCAGGAAATACGAAAAACTACCTCGCTTTATACGTGCAGACTAGTTTACTATTTATGTATAATAATTTGCAATAATAGTAAGCGCATCCATTTAAGAGGAGGAGTGAAGTGATAAATGACAAGTAAGACACTGAATCAGTTTTTAGATGATTGTATTGCCGAATTGAAGGAGAATGGACTATATAATGCGATTGATGTCGTACAGGGTGCTAATGGACCGGTGATAACAATAGATGGGGTAGAAAAAATTAATCTTTCATCGAATAATTATTTAGGTTTAGCTGCAGATAACCGTTTAAAGGCAGCAGCAAAGCAAGCCATTGATTCTCATGGTGTGGGATCTGGTGCAGTTCGAACGATAAATGGAACACTCGATTTACATATTCAACTAGAGAATAAGCTAGCACAATTTAAAGGGACGGAAGCGGCAATTTCTTATCAATCTGGCTTTAATTGCAATATGGCGGCAATTTCTGCAGTGATGGATAAAAACGATGCAATCCTTTCTGATTCATTAAACCATGCATCGATTATTGATGGGTGTCGCTTGTCAAAAGCAAAAACTATTCGATTTGGCCACTCAGACATGAAGGACCTTCGCCAAAAGGCAAAAGAAGCGGCTGAGTCTAGAGCATATAATAAAATTATGGTTATTACCGATGGTGTATTTTCCATGGATGGCGATATCGCAAATCTTCCTGACATCGTTGCAATTGCTGAGGAATTTGACTTGATTACTTATGTTGATGATGCACATGGGTCTGGCGTAACAGGAAATGGAGCTGGTACGGTTAAGCACTTCGGACTCGAGAAGCGGATAGATTTTCAAATGGGGACTCTCTCGAAGGCAATTGGTGTTGTTGGTGGGTATGTTGCTGGCAAAGCAAATCTAATCAATTGGTTAAAGGCACGATCGCGTCCTTTTTTATTTTCAACTGCACTTTCACCAGCTGATACGATTGCGAGTGCAAAGGCACTTGAAATATTAATGGGAAGTACGGAGCTAAATGAGCAATTATGGAAAAATGGCACTTATTTAAAGGGTGAATTGAAGAAATTGGGATTTAACGTTGGAGTTAGTGAAACACCAATCACCCCTTGTATTATTGGCGATGAAAAACAAGCACAGATGTTTAGTAAGCGATTATTTGAAGAAGGGGTATATGCGAAGGCAATTGTCTTTCCGACAGTGCCAAGAGGTACAGGGAGAGTTCGCAATATGCCAACTGCTGCACACACTACAGAAATGTTAAATGAAGCCGTTTCAGTTTACGAAAAGGTTGGGAAAGAGCTAGGCATCATTTAATAAATCATCCAGTATGACAAAGGGGTGCTGGAAATGAAGCGAATTCTAGTTACTGGTGCGCTCGGTCAAATTGGAACAGAACTCGTCAACAAGCTGCGCGATGTGTATGGAACACTGAATGTAATTGCGACAGATATACGTGCTGATGATGCCGTTAAAGAGAAGGGGCCAATTGAATTGGTTGATGTAACAGATGGATCAGCTATTTTCCAGTGTGCGGTAAAATACAGAGTGGATACAATCATCCACTTAGCATCCATATTGTCTGCAAAGGCAGAGACAGCCCCTAGACTTGCGTGGGATGTCAATATGGTTGGATTAATCAATGCAATTGAGGTTGCACGAGAGCTTGATTTACAATTTTTTACGCCAAGTTCGATAGGTGCATTTGGACCCTCGACACCAAAAAATAATACCCCACAAGTTACATTGCAACGTCCAACGACAATGTATGGCATCAGTAAAGTTGCGGGAGAACTATTATGTGATTATTATTTTAAACGATTTGGAGTTGATACACGTGGACTAAGATTTCCTGGTTTAATTTCCTATCTTGCACCACCAGGAGGGGGGACGACCGATTATGCCGTGGAGATTTATTATCATGCAGTGAAAAATAAAACCTACAAGTCTTATATCGCGGAAGGAACGGCAATGGATATGATGTATATGCCTGATGCATTAAATGCAATTATAACACTGATGGAAGCGAACCCGGAGAAACTGGTGCACCGTAATGCCTATAATGTATCATCATTCTCCGCAGCGCCAGAAGATTTTGCTAGGGTAATAAAGAAGCATATCCCAGCATTTACACTAGATTATCAAGTAGATCCCATTAGACAAAGCATTGCTGATAGCTGGCCAAACGTAATTGATTGCTCTGAAGCAGTAAGTGATTGGAAGTTTCGGGTGGAATATGATTTAGAAAAGCTATCGAAGGATATGCTAGCAAAAATTAAAAGGGATCTGGGAAAATAGCATCAAGAATGTCCATAAATCATCGGGAGTGCGTGAATATCACCAAGAGCATGAGAACTCCGTTCAAGCGCCCGAAATTTCAACAAACGCTCCACCCTGGTTAACATAAAGTTCAACAAAAAATACGCCCTCCCAAAGGAAGAACGCATCATTCGCTATTAAACAGCATACATCTTGCTTATCTGCTTTTGAATATCTTTATCTTGAACGTATTCATCATAACTGATTTCTTTATCAATAATTCCGCTTGGTGTAATTTCAATCAGACGATTAGCGATACTATTAACAAATTGATGGTCATGTGAAGTAAAGAGAATGGAACCTTTAAATTTAATTAGACCATTATTTAATGATGTAATTGATTCAAGGTCCAGATGGTTTGTTGGCTCATCAAGAATTAAGACATTTGCACTTGAAAGCATCATTTTCGAAAGCATGCAACGAACTTTCTCTCCGCCGGATAATACATTAGCCTTCTTCAAAGCTTCTTCACCAGAGAATAACATTCTACCTAGGAATCCACGTAAGAAAGTTTCTGTTTGTTCATCTGGTGATGAATATTGACGTAACCAATCGACTAGTGAAAGCTCATTATTTTCGAAGAACTCACTATTGTCTTTTGGAAAATAAGATTGAGAGGTTGTCACACCCCATTTATATGAACCAGAATCAGGTTCAAGCTCGCCAGTTAGGATTTTGAATAAAGTCGTTTTAGCAATATCATCCTGACCAAGGAAGGCTACCTTGTCGTCTTTATTTATAGTGAAGCTAATATTATCCAATACTTTCTTGCCGCCGATTGTTTTCGTAAGTCCTTCGACACGTAATAAGTCATTACCTATTTCACGTTCGGGAGTGAAGGCAATATATGGATATTTACGTGATGATGGTCTAATATCATCAAGTGTAATATTTTCAAGCATCTTCTTACGAGAAGTTGCTTGTTTTGATTTCGATGCGTTTGCACTAAAGCGGGCAACGAAGGCTTGCAGCTCTTTAATTTTTTCTTCCTTCTTCTTGTTTGCATCTTGTGCCATTTGTGTTGCTAGCTGACTGGATTCATACCAAAAATCATAGTTACCAACGTAGATTTGAATTTTACCAAAATCAACATCCGCAATATGTGTACATACCTTATTTAGGAAGTGACGGTCATGGGAAACGACAATAACAGTATTCTCGAAATTGATTAGGAATTCTTCTAGCCATTGAATAGCCTGTAGATCAAGACCGTTTGTCGGCTCATCTAGCAGTAGAATATCCGGATTACCGAATAAACTTTGTGCTAGCAATACCTTTACTTTTTGGTCTTCTGGTAATTCGCTCATTTTCTTCGTATGAAGAGACTCGCCAATGCCAAGGCCTTTTAATAAAATGGCTGCATCTGATTCAGCTTCCCAACCATTCATTTCTGCGAATTCACCTTCAAGCTCAGCTGCACGCATTCCATCTTCCTCAGAGAAGTCCGCTTTCATGTAAATTGCGTCTTTCTCCTGTTTCACTTTATATAATTTCTCAAAGCCGATTAATACGGTATCTAATACTTCGTGATCTTCAAAGGCAAAGTGGTCCTGTTTCAACATCGTTAGTCGCTCACCAGGAGACATGGAAACATTTCCAGACTGTGGTTCAACTTCACCAGATAGCACTTTTAGAAAAGTCGACTTTCCAGCACCATTTGCGCCAATGACACCATAACAGTTACCAGGAGTGAATTTTAAGTTAACATCTTCAAAAAGTTTCTTGTCACCATATCGTAAACTAACATTATTTACAGTTATCATAACGAATTGTTTCCTCCAATTAAATAAATAGTACTCAAAATTAGCTTACGTCATTTAAGGGTCTTCGTCAATGTAAAACTGTTATCTATTATAATAGGAAGTGATTTTTTTATGGAAGGTATTATAAAATTTCCAATTTTTAGTGACTAGTGAAAAATAAAGCTATATTTTTAAGTGAAGATGTGAGAAAATGAATTCCTATCCAATAGATTGGGGAAGGAGTGAATTGGATGAAAGAAAAAACAATCTATTTTTTGTTCACTGATACAGGAACTGTATTATCAAGGACAATCCATTATTGTATGAGGACATCTTATAACCACGTTTCCATTAGCTATGATAGTACATTAAAGAATGTATATAGTTTTGGGCGTAAAAATCCAAATAACCCATTTATTGGCGGGTTTGTAAAAGAAGATATTCAAAGTGAATTCTTTAAAAAATCCGAGTGCGCCATTTACCGATATCAACTAAGTGAAGCGGAATATCAATCGATTATCCGTAACATTGAAGAAATAGAAGCTAGAAAACAGGATTATAAATATAATTTCATTGGTCTCTTTGGTATATTATTGCAAATTGAGATTAAACGTAAGAATGCTTTTTTCTGTTCGCAATTCGTTGCAACTGTATTAAAAGATTCCGAGAGATTTCAATTTGGCAAGCCTGCTAGTCTAACTACTCCAGCGGATCTTCGCATGAGCGAAGGAATGCAATTGATTTATCAAGGAAGACTAGAAGATTACCAGCCTGAACATGCGGTTGAAGAAAGAAAATTAGTTATTGGTGAGCAAATCTCACCGCGGCAATCATTTACATTTTTTATATCTAATACAGTAAAACGCTTCGTGACGAAGTAGAAAGGACTTTACAAATAGTAGAGTTCTTTTTTTACCACTTATTTATTGATATATTGCTAAATAACCTTATAATGAGGATTCACTCAAGGGTTACCGATTCAGGAAAAAACTAAGCACACCGCATCCATAAACCGCTGGGAAAATGCAAGGTGAATCACCTCTGGAGATCAATCAATCCCTAATGATTGATAGGGTACATTAATTTTAAACACTAAGTTATTTGCCTCTAGGTCGATATGCTCAACGGCGACCTTGAAGTTACTTTTCATTTCTATTTCTGTCACAGCAAGGTAGATTGCTTCGTCATTTGGAATTATTGTAACCCACTCGGGCATCGATAAATATTCCTTCATGAATTCCATGATGATTTTATTAGGTAATTCCAGTAAGCCAACGGAAATTGAGCGCAGCTTTAAAATGATATCTCCATTTTCCTGTACAAGTGGTTCAAAATGGACAGCGAGTGGTACAGTAGTTGAGAAAACAGGCAGTTCTCCAATTAATTGCACATCATCTTCAAGGGAAACCTGATATTGATGCTCGGTATCCTTCTGGAGCTGGGCGAGATAAGTATTTATTAAATCATTTAAATTTTTCTTTGTTGTTCGTACGAAAAATTCAGAGCTTGCTTCTTTTACATTCTTTTCATTTAAAGCGATATCTCTCTGAGAACCGGGCCAAAAAATAAGAACAGTAAAGATGATGATAACGGCAATATTTAAAGCTAGTAAGCTATAAAAAAATTTTTTCCATTTATTTTTTTCTTTCAAACGCTGGTTTCGAGTGGACATGTTCTTCATCCTTCTCTTTTGTAATATATGCTAATACACGAGCAGCGATTCGGTGGTAGCCGATGTAATTTGGATGAAAGTTATCCTCTGCTAAAAGATTAATCTCCTCGTCCTGGAATAAATCATCTGTAGGGATAAATGTAAGATTGCTATAGCGTTCTGAAATCAGCCTTGTTGTATTATTCCATGAATCAACAATCATATTCAGTTCCTTAATATCTGAAAAATATCGATCAAAGGGATTATAAAAACCGATTAAATAGATTCTTGAACTTGAATTTATTTCTTGAATCTGTTCGATAATGCGGTTTACATTTTTACCAAATTCCATTTGTTTTGGAGCAAAGTCTTCTATTTGCAGATCTGCAATATTCTCTCTTACTACTTGCAGTAAATCGTTTGCACCAATCGTAATTAAAATGATATTCGAATCTTTAATAGCGGTAAAGACTTCCTCTTTATTTAATTGCTGCAATAGTTGTGCTGAACTTATCCCGCGTTTGCCAAAATTATTAATTGTCGCGATCTGGCGTTCCTCATTAAGGGTACGATCAAGAATACCGACGTATCCACCACGTTTAGAAGTATCACCAAATCCTTCTGTAAGCGAATCACCAACTGCAACAATTTGTGTTTCATGATCAGGAAATGCTTCAACTGTCCATTGAACCGCCTCGATAATTTTATCTGGAAGGGCAACTTCCTCCTGTGCTTGAGTGTCTACTTTTACTTCTTCTTTGGGAGTTTCTCTTTCGAATGGCATCTTATATACAACCTGTTGCTCTTTTTGTGGAGAGATTACGATGTCCTGTTGTTCTGGACCGGTACGATTCAGAAAATAAATGGAACCAATACCTATTGTAAAAACGAATATAATAAAAAATACAAACATTCTTTTCATCTAATCACACCTATACATAACTAGTATATATTATGAAAAAAATCACTAGATGACTTCATTATAAAGTAGATTTCCATAATGTATACCTTAATATTGTAAGCAATATTAAAGGAAGTTAAACACAGTCAATAAAAAATAGGTAATTTTATCTTGATTATTGCTTAATGATATATATTGAGACTAACAATGATGTTGCTATTCACTTCTCTAGTGATTTCTCAAACGATGAGCAGAATACTAAATTAAGCTTTGTATTATCTCCGACTAATTAGTATCTTTCACATTTGAAGATTTAATAAAAGATTGATGGTTATACAAGTGATTAATGGTATTTCGTTATCGATATAAATTGCGACTTAACTTAGATTGATGACTGCTCACAGACCAGTAGCTGGAGCGCAGTTAGGGGAGCTGGTGAGCCTTCTTGGGCTTTCGCACTTCGAAGCCTTACCTAGGCTCTTCTTCCCACAGGACAAGGAAAGCTACGTCAGCATTACATCGCACGAAGAAAATTGCTCTTTATTTTCGAGGAGTCTCCGTGTATTTTCTCTGTTGGGGTTTTGCAAGTGGAAATTAGTTGTCTATCTTGATGTGACATCAAACTACATAAGTCTTCACTATGGAAAGTGAAGACTCAGACCGAGATTTAACATCACGTATATGCTACAGTTCATATAAATAGCGAATTGAGTTTAAATCAAAAAAATGATGATTATAGAAAATATCAAAAAAGATGCCTCCAAAGAAAGGGGACATCTTATAAATTAGGTGTAGAATAAAAGCATTGTTCCAATTGAAATAGGCACCTTAGAGGGAGTTCAATCAAACGTTTGATTGAACTCCTGAGATTGGTAAATGGCTTGAAAATAGGAAATTTAATTTTAATCTATAGAAAATAAATCTTAATTATACTCCAATCACTGCATTCGTGAATTGTCCTCTCGCTTTTACAGATTCCTCGTAAATATCTTTGTTACTAATCACGGTAATCCCGGCCGCTTTGGCGTGCTCAATAGTGTTGTCTGCATTCGTAAAATGTTCCACCCAAAGGATTTTACCCTGTTTGTTTATGATTTGTTCGATAGTTGAATTTGGTAAGTTACCATCAGCAGTCCATACTGCATCAACTTCGAGCGGGATGTCCTCTAATGTTTGATTACTCGTGTTTTCCCCAAAAGGAATAATCTGGTATCCTGATGTTGCTAATTTTCGGATCGCATGATTTGTTTGCCCTGAAATTGCAATTGCTTTCTTGCGAATGCCTGTCTCATCTCTATTAAAAGGAGAGGAAAGCAACCATTTAATTGCGTCTTCTTCTGTTGCTTTTAAGGATGGAGCTTCTCCAACAGCAATAGCAATTGCCTGATCCAAATCAGCTAGCGTGTCTTTCGTTGACTCGAGTCCGATTGATAATCGAACTAATTCTTCGGTTACACCACTTTTCTTCAAGTCCTCTCCACTCAATTGCTGATGAGTAGTAGATGCAGGGTGAATAATTAAGGATTTTGCATCGCCAACATTGGCTACATGGGACCATAGTTTTACATTGTCGATTAATTTTCTGCCGGCGTCTCGGCCGCCCTTAATACCGAATGTAATGATTGATCCAAAACCACTTGTAAAGTATTTCTTGGCAAGTCCATGTGATGGGTGATTTTCTAAGCCAGGGAAATTAACCCATTCAACCGCTGGGTGATTTTTCAAGTAATTTGCAACCTCTATTGCATTTTCACTATGTCTTTCAATTCGTAAATGCAATGTCTCCAAGCCTTGAAGTAATAAGAATGCGTTTTGTGGACTCAAGGACGCACCAATATCGCGAAGAAGCTGTACACGTAATTTTGTTGCAAAAGCAGCTGCGCCGACATCAACATAACGAAGCCCATTATAGCTTGGATCAGGCTCGGTGAAATCAGGGAAACGTCCGCTATCCCAATTAAAGCGTCCCCCATCAACTACTACTCCACCAATCGTTGTCCCATGTCCACCAATCCATTTCGTAGCGGAATGAACAACAATATCAGCTCCCCAAGCGATTGGCTTTGCAATATAAGGTGCAAATGTATTATCGATAATTAACGGAATCCCATTTTCATGTGCAATTTCTGCTACTGCTTCAACATCAAATACGTAAAGACTAGGATTTGTAATTATCTCACCAAAAAATGCTTTCGTCTTATCAGTTATTGCTGATCGAAAAGCTTCTGGATCTGTTCCATCAACGAATTTTACTGTAATACCATAACGGGGCAGCGTGGTAGCGAAAAGATTATACGTTCCACCATATAAATTGCTATCTGCAATTATTTCGTCGCCTGTTCCAGCTATATTTAAAATTGCTAGAGTAATAGCTGCCATTCCGGATGAAGTCGCTACAGCACCAACACCATCTTCAAGCAAAGCAACACGTTGTTCGAAGGCGTCAACTGTCGGATTCATAATTCGCGAATAAATATTTCCACTTTCCGCCAAACCAAAGAGATTTTGTGCGTGTTCAGTGTCACGGAATACATAGGAAGTAGTTTGATAGATTGGTACTGCACGTGCTCCTGTAGCGGAATCGGGAGACTGACCACCATGAAGTAAAATTGTTTCTGGGTTTTGCAAATGAAATTGAGACATAAATAATTCCTCCTTTTTATTTTAAAAAATAGCATCTGGAGGAAGAGGGGAAATAAAAAAACCCTCTTCCTAAGAAGAGGGCGTATGCGCAAACCGGTCCTCCTCTTATCTACCAGATCACGTGAGATCTGTAGGATTTGGCACCGTAATAAATTAGAAAATCTAACTTAAAGGTTGCCGGGCTTCAAAGGGCCTATTCCCTCCACCACTCTTGATAAGAGATTCAATTATCTAAATTATAAATTAGTATAAACGTGTTTCCTGCTAATGTCAATTATATTATACAATAGATTCAAATTATCGATTACGAATTGGTCGCTGGTAAGCCG
Organism: Oceanobacillus zhaokaii; assembly: GCF_003352005.1. Lineage (GTDB taxonomy): Bacteria > Bacillota > Bacilli > Bacillales > Amphibacillaceae > Oceanobacillus > Oceanobacillus zhaokaii. The sequence continues at coordinate 3,670,798 of NZ_CP024848.1, read as the reverse complement.
ATAACATGTAAATGATTAACGCCGACCAAATAAATAGAAAAGCCACTAAATGCGCACTTGTAAATGTTTCGTTAAATAAAAATACGCCTAAAATTAACATGATCGTTGGACTGAAGTATTGCAAAAATCCAATCATCGAAAGGGGGATATGTTTTGCTCCAATTGCAAATAGTAATAATGGAATAGCAGTTACGATTCCGCCGCCCATTAAGGTTATATTTGTTAATACAGATGGATTCGTAAAGCTGAAGACATCTTCCGGTAATAGGAATAAATAGATTAAAGCAATCGGTGTAACAATCATCGTTTCAATCGTTAAACTGAACATTGCACTTACCTTAACCATCTTTTTCAGAAGACCGTAAAATGCAAATGAAAATGCTAGAAGCAATGATATCCATGGAAATACGCCGAAACTAAAGGTTAAATACAAAACGCCAAATGCTGCAAGAACAAATGATAATATCTGTCTCCTTGTCAGTTTTTCCTTCATGACGATTACACCTAATAAAATGCTTATTAATGGATTAATGTAATAACCAAGGCTTGCTTGGATGACATGATTACTGTTTACCGCCCAAATAAATGTTAACCAGTTGATACTAATTAGAATAGAGGCGAACGTAATACCGATTAATTGCTTCCGTTCATGAAGCATTTGCTTACATACTTCTATAAAGCTTGACCAATTCCCAGTCAGCATGACGAGAATAAGCATGAAGACAAAGGACCAAATTATCCGATGTGCCAAAATCTCCCCTGCAGGGACATAATCGACGGCCTTCCAGTATATTGGCAAAAATCCCCAAAGGATATATGCACTGATTGTATAAAATATGCCTAGTTTCAATGGTTCAGCGTTCATATTGCACTTCCTCACTTATAGTAAGTTCATTTTAGAGCGATTTCGGAAATTAGGCAAAGAAAAGAATTCTATTCTTAGTTTAATCTAATATGCTTTAATAACAATTACATTAAAACTTCATTGCCTGGATGATTGGCATAGGTAGGAAGGGCTGTTAAAAATTAACGTAAAAGGGTAGTTCTGTGCTATATTTGTAATAGAATTATTATGTATAGTCTCTATAAGTAGAGGGGGTTTCACGATGGGGATACTTACCTATTTATTAGGATCAATTATATTATTAAACATTGCGCTAGGTATTTCTATTGTATTTTTAGAACGAAAAGATGCAACTTCTACTTGGGCATGGTTAATGGTTCTTATGTTCATCCCTATTTTAGGTTTTATACTCTATTTGATTTTTGGAAAGCCAATAAGTGGAAGCCGCATTTTCACATGGGATAAGAAAACGAGGATTGAGGTAAAGACAACGGTACAATCCCAGCTTCGAGCGTTGGAAGAGAAACGTTTTGAATTTATAGATGAGGAAATTAATCATTTCTCTGATTTGGTTTACTTACATCTTCGCAATGATGATGCTATTTTCACACAAGATAATCAAGTGAATATTTACACAGATGGCAATGAAAAATTCAATGCGTTAATACAGGACATGCAGAAGGCGAAGGATCATATTCATCTGTTGTACTATACAATCAGGCATGATGAGCTAGGGCAACGAATCGCGGATGTGTTAATTAAGAAAGTAAATGAAGGTGTTCAAGTCCGCCTGCTATACGATGATTTAGGCTCAAGGTCGATAAAACGGAGTTTTGTAAAACGGCTAAGGCATGCTGGAGTGCAGGTCGAGGCCTTCTTCCCATCAAAGATTGCCAAGATTAATTTTAAAATTAATTACCGAAATCATCGTAAATTAGCAATTATCGATGGAAGAATAGGCTATATCGGTGGTTTTAATATTGGTGATGAGTATCTAGGAAAATATAAGAAGTTCGGTTACTGGCGTGATACGCATTTGCGCGTAATTGGACACGCGGTGCAGAATATGCAAGCGAGGTTTGTTTTAGATTGGAACCAAGCATCAAGAGATGATATATTTCCTGAAGAGCGTTTTTATGCTGCTGATTCTGCTGGTGATGTTGGTCTCCAAATTGTATCAAGTGGTCCTGATACGGAATGGGAACAAATTAAGATTGGCTATATCAAAATGATTCTGTCAGCAAAAAAGTATATCTACATTCAAACACCATATTTTATCCCTGATGAAAGTCTCCGGGATGCATTAAGAATTGCAGCATTATCAGGTGTAGAGGTAAAGATTATGATTCCGAATAAACCTGATCACCCATTTGTTTATTGGGCAACATTATCTAATTGTGGGGATCTATTGGATGCCGGTGCAGAAGTGTATATTTACCAAAATGGATTCCTCCACGCGAAGACCATCGTGGTAGACGGTAAGATTTCATCTGTAGGTACAGCAAATATTGATGTACGCAGCTTCCGTCTAAACTTTGAAGTAAATGCATTTATCTACGATGAAGAAACAACGATTCGGTTGGTTGATGCATTCCATGATGATATTAAGTTATCAACCCAAATGACGAAGAAGTTATACCAAAAACGTTCGATTGGCATTCGTTTCAAAGAATCGGTCTCAAGATTAATATCACCAGTTCTTTGAGGGATGATAATTAGCAGTTGATTTAAAGGGCGACGTAAGAGTAATGTTGATTGCAGTTGGCGTACAGTCGCTTTCCGTGAGCAACGCAGTCTTCTTCCTGTGGGAAAAGTCATTCCAATGAATCCTCGGCCGTGACTATTCCCACAGGACAAGGAAGGCTCCGACAGCGTTACATCTCCGTTAGAAAATTGATCTTTAATTTCGAGTAGTCTCCTATCCTCCGCTAAAATCCAGGGAGATAAGGGTGGCCAAATGCGATTATTTATAATAGAGGGATAGAATATTATATACTCGCACAAACCCAGCCTAGGAAATACACGGAGACTCCTGCGGGAGGAAAGGCCTCAGGACGAGACACCGAAGTGCGGTAGCACAAGGGGCTCACCAGCCGCCCTAAGGTGCGCGGAGTGTATTTCCGGAGCGATAAGCCCGTGAGCAATCTTCACTCAAGTTACGTCTTAGTTTATCTAAATATTTAATATTTAAAAAGAAATTATAATTGAGGAGAAATGTTATGTTACAGGCGAAATCTTGTTCAGATTCATTAGCAGTAAAAACAACACAGGTTTTTCCACCAGACACAAATATTCATGGAACATTATTCGGGGGAAGATTACTAGCACATATTGACGATGTCGCATCAATTGCAGCAATTAAGCATGCAAGACAACCTGTTGTTACAGCATCAACGGATTCGGTCGATTTTCTAGCACCTGTAAAGGTTGGGCATTCGATTACGATTGAAGCTTTTGTTACTTGGACCCATCGAACATCAATGGAGGTATTCGCAAAAGTAATTACAGAAAACCTATTAACCGAGGAAAAGAGGGTTTGTAATACGGCATTCCTGACATTTGTTGCAATAGACGAAACTGGAAGACCAGTTCCTGTTCCTACAGTTTATCCAGAAACAGAACTAGAAAAAAAACTCTTTGAAAGTGGTTCCATTCGAGCCCAGCAACGAAAAGATAGGAAAACCAGATCAAAAGAACTTGCGAATGAATTGGGGGCAGGTTTTTTGTGGGAAAAGGATAAGTAGATTGTGGAAATCTTGCACATTATTATATGGAAGTAGTAAAGTACGTTTGCAAGCTTAACTTTCTTATGGATAGTAATTTTGTCCAACAAAAAAGGGCTGCATTGAAAGCAGTCCTTAACGTTTATTATGCCTCATTCTCTGCGACTTCCTCTGGTGTAACGTGCTGATCTGCCCACAATTGAATTTCCTTGATTACTGGCTCGAGTTCCCTGCCTTTTTCCGATAAAGAATACTCAATCCGAACTGGAAACTCAGAATAGATATTCCGCTCAACGATTCCTTCTTTTTCTAGCATTTTTAAGCGATCGGACAGTAATCTTCCGCTTATTGGCAAGTCTGCTTCCATTTCAGAAAAGCGTTTTGTACCATTTAACAAATCAAACAGTATTAGTCCAACCCAGCGCGTACTAAGCAGTCCCATCGCTTTTTCAAATCGCGGACATAAGTTGAATTCCTTCATCATAATCACCTCACTCTACTTAAAATTGTATTCGTCTATATAATAGATGTCCCATAATATTAATTACAAATAGTAACTTAATATCATTTTAACATAAAGTTCATTTTACGTAAATAATCCTGCTGTTTGGTCCGCGATGAATGCAGAATAAATATTTGGTAATTTCTTCACAGTTGTGACAGAATAAAGCTATGTAAATTTTCATTTGGAGGTATTAAGATGATAGAGGAACAATTACTTGAGAAATATGCAAGATTAGCATTGCAAACAGGTGTTAATTTGCAAAAAGGGCAGCCATTGATGATTAATGCAACAATTGAGGGTGCTGATTTTGCCAAAATCGTTGTACGTAAAGCGTATGAATTAGGTGCAAGTGACGTTCATATAAATTGGGCAGATGACGAGCTAACATTACTGAAATATGAAAATGCCCCAGATGAGGTAATTGCTGATTATCCTGACTGGAAGGTTGCGTTACATGATACATATGCTGAAGCAGGAGCAGCAGTGCTAAGCATTCGCTCTACGAATCCAGATTTATTGCAAAACATTGATCCAGCTCGCGTTGCCAAAGCAAATAAAGCAAGCGCAGAAAAAATGAAAAATTTCCGCTCTTATACGATGAATGATCGGATCCCTTGGTCAATTATTTCGATTCCTTCAGGTGATTGGGCACAGAAAATTTTCCCTGATAAAACTCGTGAAGATGCTATAGCAAGTTTATGGGATGCTATACTAAAAATTGTTCGTGTTGATCAAAAGGATCCAATCGCTGCATGGGATGCGCATAATGCAACATTGAAAACTGCACGTGAAGTATTAAATGACCGAAACTACAAAAAGCTAGTGTTCAAATCACCAGGTACTGATTTGGAAATCGAGCTTCCAGAAGGGCATATTTGGAAGGGTGGTTCTGCAAAAGCAGAAACTGGTGTCATGTTTAATCCAAATATGCCAACAGAAGAAGTATTTACAATGCCACATAAATATCATGTGAATGGAACGGTTGCAAGTACAAAGCCATTAAATTATGGCGGCAGCATCATTGATAATTTCAGTCTTACCTTTAAGGATGGAAAAGTGATTGACTTTAAAGCGGAACAAGGAGAGGAAGTATTAAGTCATCTATTAGATGCTGATGAAGGCGCACGTCGAATTGGTGAAATTGCACTTGTACCAGATGAATCTCCAGTATCGCAATCCGGGTTAATTTTCTATAATACGTTATTTGATGAAAATGCGTCCTGCCACATTGCCTTAGGAAAAGCATACCCAACAAATCTAGAAGGTGGAGCAGCAATGACCGCAGAAGAACTAGACAAGCATGGGGTTAATGATAGCTTAATCCATGTAGACTTCATGATTGGTTCCGATCAATTGGATATTGATGGGGTGAAACAGGATGGAACAACAGAAGCCGTTTTCCGAAGCGGAACTTGGGCGTTAAATGTGAAGGGGTAAGTGGTAGAAGTCTCTTAGCTCGGAATTTATTGCCAACTAAAAAGGCAGTAATCCGTGGCAGAATAATGACCGAAGAACAAAGAAGTTATCATTAAAGATAAATTCTTTGTTCTTATTCGCTATTTTGTAAAGCATTCAACAGCAATATCTTGCGAAAGACAAATAGGATTATAAATAATTAAATTTTCTGATTTATAATTTACAAATAATATTAAAAAATATATGATTAAGAAAGCTTAACTATTAAGGAAGGTAAGGAAATTGTTGGCTAATAAGAACTTCATACATCAGATCAATTATTTACTTAATAAGCTTAATATCCAACTAGTAAGAAATATGAAAAAAGGATTAATCAAGAAAGTGGATGAAGAAATCTAAATAGATGTTTTTGGTCAGTTGCCCTTAGAGGATTGGAGCAGTTAGCAAAGATTTTTAACAAAATGAATGCGATTGCAAAGGAGAAGAGGCAATGATTATAGTAGAAAAAGGCAAGTATATCTGGTTATTATTACTTGGTCTAATCTTAGGCAGCAATATTGTATTATACAATACAAATCTAGGAAATATCATTTTACCAACAGATAATGCTGTAGTTATTTTTGGATCATTATTAGATCTAATCCTATTCGTGCCTGTTTTTTTCATGCTGTATAGAAAGAAATTTTCTATTAAACTAGCAATTGCATTAGTGGCGGCAGGTTGCATTTTAGCAAGAGTTATCATTCCCTCTAGTTTACTGTTGCCTTTTGAAACGATCATTTGGGCTGGAATATCGATTGAAGCGGCCATCATCTTCTATGAAATTGTTCTGATTATCGCGTTTGTTCGCTATATGCCAATAATAATAAATGAGGCGAAAGGGAGTCCTTTACCTGTTATCTTTTCATTTCAGCAGGCAGTGGACCGCTATGTTAAGAACAATCCGGTCATTCATGTGATTTGTTCAGAGGCCTTAATATTTTATTATGCATTTTTTAGCTGGAAGAAGAAACCAGCTTCGGGAGTAACCCTTTATAAAAATACAAGCTACATAGCGGTTCAAGGGATGTTACTTCATGCATTGGTTATAGAGACTTTTGCTGTCCATTGGTGGCTTCATAACATATCGATTATCCTTTCAGTAATTCTGTTAATTATGAATATCTACACGTTCATTTTAATAATCGGAAATATTCAAGCCCTTCGTTTGAACCCAATCCACACAGATAACCAAGCAATGTATATTTCTATGGGGTTACTCAAACGTATGAAAATAGAATTTGATAATATTGAAAATATAGTAGAAGACTCGGATATATTAGAGAGGAAATTAGCCAAAGATACTATTGATTTTCTGGTTAGTGATCTTGAAAAAGTTTATCCTAACTTTATATTACATATGAAAAAGCCAGTGAAAGTGACCTATTTAATGGGTATAAAGAAAGTTTACTCAAAAATAGCCATTCGTTCTGATAGTCCTGCTGAATTGAAACAAACCATTCTGGAAGGAATACGAAGAAATAGATAAATTGAGGGAATGTATTAGAGACAACTTTTAAGATTCAACATTGGAACTGAAAGACATAGAAACTATCGAATTTGAAAACATCTCAGGCTCCTATCCAGGAACAGATAAATATGCTTTAAGAAATGTAAGCTTGACATTAACTAAAGGGGATACATTAGCCATTGTAGCGTAGAAAGTCCAGCATCTAATTAACAGGAGGTTACTATGTTAAGCTTTCCATTTATCAATAGAAAGTATAACGATTATACCAATTGGGTCAAAGATCAGTCTTATGGAATCAATGATTTGGCAACAAGTAATTTGGGAGATTTCTCATTCTTAGAAGAAGTGATTAGTGAAAAAAGAATCGTTTGGTTAGGCGAAAATGGACATGGAATTAGAGAGCATAACCTGCTTAAAAATAAAGTCATTCACTATCTCTATCATAAAATGGAATTTAAATTGATAGCATTCGAAAGCGGGTTGACGGAATGTTATACCTCTAACTATGTTAAAGATGAACTTTCAGTGGATCAATTATTGGACAAATCCATTTTTTCATTGTGGAAAACAGAAGAAACATATCCATTATTTGAGTTAATAAAAGATAACAGGGAGTTGAATCTTATAGGTTTTGATTTTCAGCCCTCCACGAAACAGAGTTTGTTGACGAGCTTTTTGGATAAGATAAATATTGATTTCCCGCTGGAATTCAAAAGCAGTATACAAAATATGGAAGAAAAAACAGCCAATTGGTATGACCGTATGGGCAAATATAAAGCAAGAAGAAAAAGAGTGCCCAAAGATATTTTACAAGAATATAAATTATTTCAAAAAGAGCAAAATGAGCAGATAGATCGATTACACCTTATACTGAATGATATTAAAAAGGATTTTTTTAATAAAGCTTTGGACGTGCCCTATAAATTCATTAAGAAAGTATTGGACAATAAACGCCATTTTTTAAATCACTTTACTGATAACGAAAGAGATTACTCCAAATTCCGAGATCAAGTAATGGCAGCTAACTTAGAATGGATTTGTAATGAATTATATCCCGATGAAAAGATAATCATTTGGGCTCACAATGCTCATATTTATAAAAATTACCAAACAATTACGAAGTACAGACCAATGGGGTCATTAATAAGCAAAGCGTTGATGGATGACTCCTATTACATTGGACTTTTTATGTATGAAGGAGAGGCTGCTTTGATTAATCGAACAGTCTATAAAATTGGCAAACCTCCGAAAAAGAGTTTAGAGGATTATATGAATCATACCGATTCATCGATTTCGTTTCTGGATTTCTCAAATGTCGTATCACAACCATTCAATAAGTGGATATTTGAAAAAACGCTAATATTGGAGCATGGAACGATGCAAAAATTGATAACACCAGCAGAGCAATTTGATGGGATTTTTTTTGTGAAGGAGGTTTCGCCACCTCATTATATCTAGTATTTCTAAGAATGGATGAAAATGGCTCTAAACCTACCCACAATCACAATAAAAAATCCGCCATAAGGCCACTTACACTCCTTAAGGCGGATTCCCTGTTCTTTACATCAACCCGTTCTTCACTAAAACAGCTTTTATTTTCGTATAATCATAGCCCTCAGGTAATGCTTCCCTCAGTGGCTTTAGCTGAGGCTCTTCAATTTGCTCGCGTGCTGCTAGTACTGCAGCTTCTTCTTCATCATTAAAAAAGATTCCCCATGCAATTGGATGACCATCTTGAAATGCTTTGAAAATATGGTTTTCAACTGTCTGCTTTTTCATTTCACGAATCGTAGCTATGTCTTTGATTTGTTTACCAGATTGGAACATTTGATACGAAATAATATGGCTCGGGCGATCATCATCAGCCGTTTTGGACTTTGTTCTCGGAGCAGAAGAGTCTCCAGTAATTCGGATTTTTTGTTTTATATTCGGGTTCTCTTCACGCCAATTTTGAATGATCGTAAGGAATTCTTCACCATATTGCTCATATTTCTTTTCGCCAATACCTTTGATTTCCAGCATGTCTTCTTTTGTAACAGGGAAATATCGACTCAATTCCTTTAAGGTGACATCGGAGAATAATACATATGGTGGAACACCTTTATCATCGGCAATTTGTTTTCTTAATGTGCGCAATTGATAGAATAAATCTTCTTGATAGTCTGCTTCATCACTTGTTGGAATGGTAAGAGTAAACATTTCAACTGGACGCATCCCCTTGAGCACGTCAACAGAGTTTTGGTTCAATTTTAATGTTGGATACTTTCCCTCTTCAGTTGCAAGCAATCGTTCGGCAATAAGGAAGTGGATTCGCTCTGTTAGCTCTTTTTCTGTATAAGCGGACATAATTCCATAGGTCTTGATCTGGTCTAATCGGAATTCTTTTAGTTTTTTATCCCGAGAACCTTTTAATACTTTTGCTGTCATCCCAACACCGAAACGTTCGCCCATTCGTTTGACACAGGATAGTATCATTTGTGCTTCCTCTGTGATGTCCTCTTTTTCCTTAAGTTCCACACAGTTACTGCAGCGACCGCAAGTCATTTTCGTGACATTGTCATCAAAGTATTCCAAAATAAAGGATGATAAACAACTATGTGTATGACAATAATTAATCATTTCCTGTAGTTTATGGTACTCATTTTGCTTAGCAGCATCATCCATCAAGGATTGCTCAATTAAGAATTTCTGCAGCTGTACGTCCTGCTGAGAAAAAAGTAATATACAATCACTATGCTCTCCGTCTCTTCCTGCTCTGCCAGCCTCTTGATAGTAGGACTCGATATTCATTGGCATGGCATAGTGAATGACAAACCTTACATTGGATTTATCGATTCCCATCCCAAAAGCATTCGTCGCAATCATGATTGAGCTTTCATCGTGGATAAACGCTGCCTGGGATTGCTTACGCTCGTTTTCTGACATACCCGCGTGATATTTGGCGACGTTTATCCCTCTTCTAGTGAGTTGTTCATGTAATGTGTCTGCCTGCTTACGGGTCGCTGTGTAAATGATGCCAGACTCATTTGGATGTTCCTGAAGAAAGGACCGAATATAGCTTGTCTTATCTTTCCCTTTAACGATGTGGAAGGATAGATTATCACGTTCGAATCCTGTATTCACAACATGTTCAATGTGCAATAATTCCTTAATATCGTTAATTACTTCCTCTGTAGCCGTCGCTGTAAGAGCAACGAACACAGGAATATTATTCAGCTTCTTCAAATTAGGTACAATTGAACGATAGCTTGGTCTGAAGTCATGTCCCCATTGAGAAATACAGTGTGCTTCATCAAAAGCAACAAGCGAAATTCGAATTTTTCTTACTAAGTTTACAAAAGATCCTGATTCAAATCGTTCGGGTGCAACATAGACAAATTTATAACGACCAGAAGCAATATCACGTAATCGTGTTTGCTGTTCACCTGCTGTAAGGGAGCTATTAATATAAGTAGCGGCAATACCATAGGAGTTTAGTGCATCGACTTGATCTTTCATCAATGAGATTAATGGGGAAATAATAATTGCAGTTCCGTCCATTGATAAGCCAGGAATTTGGTAGCATAAAGATTTACCTCCCCCAGTTGGCATGACAGCAAGTGTGTTTTTCAACTGTAATATATGTTCAATTGTAGCTTCCTGTCCAGGACGAAATGTTTCATAACCAAAATAGGTTTGTAGAATTTTTTCTTCTTTTACTAACATCACTTCTGTTCCTCCTTTTCTTATTTTATCCTACCATATTTATAATTGGAAAGGTTAATTTGAATTGAAATATATATAGGTTGCCTTGCTATATAACGATGCAAATGAAAAAAGGAAAAACTATTAGAAATTTGAATAAGGATATGTTATAGTTATTTTATAATAAAATACGGTTTGATTTGGTGGAGTCTGTCAACAAGGGATAATTATGTCCTTTGTAGACAGACTCTTTTTTGTTAATTTTAGAATAGCGACTATTCAGATAAAGAGAAGGGAGGGCGCTAAGCTTAGAAATTGTATAAGGGCTGCTTTCGCTATTCTAATTAAGCTATCATTAGAGGTCACAGGTTTAAATCAATCATCCGTATTTCATATTCATCAAAGACCCGAGCATACTACATTTCGTGGAATTTTTCTTTTTCTATAAAAAGTGGTAGAGTTAAAAGGTGGAATTGACTTATTATTCTATTTTTTTAGCCGGCAATAAACTTAAGAAAAAAAAGTACATAAAAGGTTGGGGGCTACATTTATGACAGTTGGATTAATTATTATTTTGTTACTTGTATTGTTTTTACCGTTCTTTGTTAGGCCTGTTGAACAAAATTTAGAAGTATTTTTATTTGTGATGGGTCTACTATCAGCGATTGTAGCTGGTGTGCTAAACTGGGAACTATTTACTCATGCCTTAAAGGATCCGATTAATATTACACTTGCAGTATTAATTGCTGGTTTATTATTTAAATGGTTAAAAAATCCGATTGAAAAAGGAATTTTGAAAATAAGTCAGGCAATGAATATGCGTCTGTTTTTAGCAATTGTAATCGTTGTTCTAGGTCTTATTTCCAGTGTTATTACAGCGATTGTTGCAGCGATTGTATTAGTGGCAATCGTAAGTATTTTAAAGCTTGATCGAAAAACACAAATTCAAGCAGTAATATTAGCATGTTTCTCCATTGGCTTAGGTGCTGTCTTAACCCCACTTGGAGAACCTTTATCAACAATTACAACGAGTAAATTAAATGAAGAATTCTTCTATCTATTTGATTTAATTGGTATTGAAGTGATTGTTGCTGTTGTGATTATAGGAGTTTTTGCATTTTTCTTCTTGAAACCGAATCAAGATACTGAAAAAGCCACTGGAGATAATAGTGCAGAGAGTTATAAGGAAATTATTATCCGCTCGATCAACATTTACTTATTCGTAATGGGTCTAACATTACTCGGTGCTGGTTACGAGACATTAGTTAATCTTTACCTGCTTGACTTAAGTCCATCTGTTCTATATTGGATAAATATGATTTCAGCTGTTCTTGATAATGCAACATTAGCTGCTGCAGAAATAAGCCCAGCAATGGACCCAGAAACGATTCGTTTCTTATTACTAGGGTTGATTATTAGTGGTGGAATGTTGATTCCAGGAAACATCCCAAATATTATTTCGGCAAATAAATTAGGAATTACGAGTAAAGAATGGGCCAAATATGGTGTTCCAATTGGTCTAGTGTCAATGGTAATCTTCTATGCTTACCTTATCTTAGTTAGTTAACGATTAGAAAGAATCAGCTTGTCGTGGCACGGGAAGTTTCGAATTTACGCTAGACATGGCTTATCTAACAAGACTCGCATATATTTATAGAAAAAATTGGCTTCAATTGAGAAATATCAATCGGAGCCAATGTTTTTTTTATTTCTTTACTCTATTAATTTACATTCCTTTCATTCACCTATAAAATGTCTATATATAATTTGAAGTTGGAGGTATGGGATGTTCCCTTTAGAACTATTTGAAATTATGTTAATTGGTGTTTTAGGTATTGGATCACAATGGATTGCATGGCGTTATCGTCTGCCAGCAATTGTCGTTATGTCGATAACGGGATTATTAGTCGGTCCAATTTTTGGAATAATCAATCCTGAAGAGGGCTTTGGTGATTTATATAGCCCGATTATTTCAGTTGCTGTAGCAATTATTCTATTTGAAGGTAGCTTAAATTTAAATTTTAAAGAGCTCCGTGATATTAGTAAACCGATTTTTAGAATTTCGACACTCGGTGCGTTTATTGCGTGGATTCTAGGTTCATTAACCGCTCATTATATTGCAGGATTATCATGGGCTGTATCCTTTGTTATCGGTGGATTGTTTATCGTGACGGGTCCTACCGTTATTATGCCGTTACTTCGCCAAGCAAAGTTAAATCCAAGACCAGCGAAAATCCTTAAGTGGGAAGGGATCATTGTTGACCCATTTGGTGCATTACTTGCTGTCTTTGCTTTTAAGGTTATTGAATTTTTAACTGGAGTTATTCCAGATATAACACATCTCCTATTGTTCTTTGCGGCTTCTGTTTTTGCAGTAGTATTAGGTTGGGCCTTTGGTAGAGGACTAGGTTGGATGTTCGAAGAGGGACATGTTCCAGAGTTTCTAAAATCTCCCGTTGTCGTAGTTGTTGTTATCTTCTGCTTTACGATAGCAGATATTGTCATGCATGAAACAGGACTTCTTTCTGTAACAGCGATGGGTATTACACTTGCAAATATGGGAATTAGCTCCATTTCTGATATGCGTCATTTCAAAGAAAATATTACTGTATTGCTTACTTCCACTATCTTTATCATGTTGACAGCCTCGCTTGAGAGAGAAACATTGTTACAAATATTTAGCCCAAATATTATCGGCTATGTTGTGTTAATGATGATTGTTGTTCGCCCATTATCGATATTCTTATCGACCATTGGGACCGGATTATCTCTAAATGAGAAAACGTTAGTTGGCTGGATTGCCCCGAGAGGGATTGTCGCCTTAACGGTATCCAGCTATTTTGCGACGATTTTGCTTAATGCTGGATATCAGGATGCAGAGATTCTAACCGCTTTAACCTTTGCACTCGTCATCTTTACGGTTGTTGCTCATGGTTTTTCTATTGGCTGGCTAGCGAAAAAGCTTGGTTTGTCTTCACAAGGGCATCCTGGAGCGTTGTTAATTGGCAGTAATAAATTTACCGTTGAATTGTCAAAGTCATTAATGAAGGCAGACATCCCCGTTATTATCGTTGATTCCAATTGGGAAAGTCTAAGTCTCGCACGTAAAGAGGGTGTTTCCTTCTATTATGGTGATATGCTATCGGAACAAACGGAACATATTTTAGATACGATTCCATATGATTATATACTAACGATTACAGATGATTCTGCTTATAACTCATTGGTTTGTACAACCTTCGTACCAGAGTATGGTCGGACGAATGTCTTTAAAATCAGTCCATATACAGAATATGGTAATGGATACTCAAGTGGAGTTGTATCTAAAGTCGGTGGAAGAATTCTGTTTGATAAGAAATTTAATTTAGATGATTTGCTGGAAAAACTTGACGATGGCTATGTATTTAGGCAAACTACGCTTACAGAGCAATTTAGTTATGAACAATATGTAGCTGAAAAAGATGACTCGACTGTTTTCCTTTATTTAATTAAACCGTCTGGTCAACTGAAATTTTATTCAGAGGAAATGCGTACGGTGCCGTCAACGGGGGATAAGATTATCAGCCTGACGCCACCGACAAAGGAAAAAGAAAAGATTCAAGCAAAAATAGAAAGTATTCGTGATATTAATCAAAATTAATTCAATAAAGCATATTTAATAACTGTGATTATTATTCATCACTTAACAGAGCAGAAAACGACTGTAAATAAAGAAGGAGTGGCGCTAGTATTAGCGTCACTCCTTTTCCTCTAATTGCCGGTTCACTTCCGCTATTTCCTGTTCTAAGCGAATTAATTGCTGTTCAGCGGAGGAAACTCTCCCACGCACATATTCTAATTTATCCATATCACTCTGAATGCGAACGTAATCTGATTTTAATTCATCAAGCTTTGCTTGTAATTCCTTTTTTCCCATCGATAAATCCCCCCTCTAACTCTAGTTTAGTGAAAATAGCTTTACATCACAAGAAAATTCGCTACTATTATAAAAAAAGGCTATTTTCTAAAAAGTTTGGTCTGCGATTACTTGTCCCACAGAAAGGATTTGTTGTTTTTTATTAGTAATGGAAGATACTGAGTAGCTGATATAAACTGCGAACTAGTGAAAATTGTGATTTCAGGTCTGGACAGTCGTTGCTATTCATAAGAGGCTCTATTCCTTCGCTAAAATAAACGACGATAGTTAGTGGGTAAGTAATTCTTAGGTTCTAGATTTAGTTCTATCCCCAGAGGAAGAAATACACGGAGACTTCTGCGGGAAGAAGAGCCTAGGTGAGACTTAGAAGTTCGAAAGCGCAAGAAGGCTCACCAGCTCCCCTAAGGTGAGCGCAGTGTATTTCTGGAGCGACTGGTCTGAGAGACCTTAGCATATTAGAGTAGATCGTACTTTATCTAAATAGTAACAAACCCTACAAAATGAACTAGTAAAAAGGAGGAATCGTAGTATGAAGGTTTCATTCGCAACATCCGTTACAGATTATATTAACAAGGTAGAGTCCTTGCTGCTTGAAAAAGAGGCTTGTAATAACTTGATTCTAGGACTGCTTGGAAACCTGCAAGAGGGCCTAACAGCTAGTAATCTAGGTTATGTAGAAAGCGATGGAAAAGTGATCTATGCATTCATGCAAACACCTCCAAGCAATTGGATACTAGCAGACGTAGAAAATGTGGAGAAACTTGTTTTGAAAGAGGTTGCTAACTTTATCTATGATAATGAATTAGAAGTTCCTGGAGTAATTGGACCAGATTCATGTGTGAAAAGCTTTATTAATGCATATGAGAACTTAAGTGAACAGAAAGCCAAACTCCATATGAATCAATTAATCTATCAATTAGATGAAGTAAAGATAGGCTTAAATAATAATGGACAATTAATCCACGCGAATGAAGCGGACTATTCGCTTATTAAGAGCTGGATAATGCAATTTGGAATCGAGGCAAATGAGGTAGTCTCCGAACAAAAGGCATCACAAATGGCACGCATTTTTCTGGAAAATCAATCGATTTATCTATGGAAAGTGGAGGAACAAGCGGTATCCATGGTTAATAAGTCTAGACAAACGAAGAATGGTGCGACTGTAAATGCAGTTTTCACACCAGATAAGTTTAAGCGAAATGGCTATGCGACAAATGCTGTGGCTGCTCTGAGTCTGAAGTTGTTAGATGATGGCTTCCAATTTTGCAGCTTGTACACCGATCGTGCCAATCCAACTTCAAATAGCATTTATCAAAAAATAGGCTACAAAGAAGTTGGCACATCCGTTGTTTATCGATTTAATTAAATAAAAATAAAGCAAGGGAATGGCAGTGGTCCAATCCCTTGCTTTTGTTCCCACGTAAGGAAGGCCGACTAAAGGCAGCTTCGCCAACGTTGGCATACCCCTAAAGTGCAGGGGCATGTTTCCTTTATCTCCTACGAAGTAATGTTCGAACCCGTCGAACCACCCCAAACTGCGGGGCGCAGTCCGTATACAGCTCAAACGGGCGCTAGAACTTTTGTTCTTCTAAATCAATGCATCTTCTTTATTTTTCTTTGAGTCCACGTAGGTGTCATAAAAATGGACAATGATTGTTCGAATAACCGCGTATGCTGGTACGGCAAAGACGATCCCTATGAAGCCGGCAATACTTCCTGCAGCCAAAATGACGGTAATAATCGTTAAGGGGTGCAAGTTTAATGCTTGTCCCATTACGTTTGGTGAAACGATATTACTTTCGAATTGCTGAGCAACAATCATAATGATTGAAACCCAGATGAGATTATATGGATCCTGAATTCCTCCAACAATCAGTGCTGGCGTAACGGCGAGAAAAGGTCCTAGGTATGGAATGACATTGGTTACCATACCGAACAATGCAAGTGCTACTGCATAATCAAGACCAATAATGAGGTAACCAATTAATAACAGAACTCCGACAACGAAGCTAACAATAAGCTGTCCCTGGATAAAAGAGCCTAATACCGCATCCAATTTACCTAATAAACTTCGGATATTATCTGCTTTTTTCTTTTTAAAAATATGTGTTATAAACGGTACCAATTTATCCCCATCCTTTAACATAAAGAATAGGAAGAATGGAATTAATACTAATCCTGCCGCAATACTGATTACTTGACCGATAAATCCACCAATAAATCCGAACAAGTAGTTTACTACCGTTTCAATATGGGTTGGTAATTCATCGGTAAAGCTTATAATTGGATCAAGCACTGCGTCTGGAATAAGTGTATAATGTTCTTGCCAATAATCGATGAAATTCTCTACAGCAACGATCATCGTTGGGATGCTTTCAAATAGATTAATTGATTGGTCTCGAGCAATAGGCCAAATGAACAGCAAGAATAGAGCTGCAACAACGATTATTGTTATAAATATAATGATAATAGAGACGATGCGATGAACCTTTCGCTTTTCTAAAAAGTGCATCAATGGCTTTGTTAAGTAATAAAGAATACCTGC
This sequence comes from Oceanobacillus zhaokaii, assembly GCF_003352005.1. GTDB lineage: Bacteria > Bacillota > Bacilli > Bacillales > Amphibacillaceae > Oceanobacillus > Oceanobacillus zhaokaii. The sequence continues at coordinate 3,653,655 of NZ_CP024848.1, read as the reverse complement.
ACCTATAATTGGGAATGCAACAGCTCCCAAATATTGTATAAATGGTACAAATACGAACTTAGTAGCATTCATTAATAGAATTAATAGAAAGAACATAATTAAGAAAAGTAATACCCTAAACCATCGTTTGTTAATCACCACATCACCACTTTCCGAAAATAATCTATATCACTATTTTACCCTTAAAATCTAATAATAGGAAGTATGGTTCCCTGTATTACTATTATTCTTTCCAAATAGCGATTGCTGCAAACATAAAGTATAGAATACTCTATCATAATATGCTACTATTTGAACATACATAGAACATGGAGGATTAGAATTTGATGAACAGCTGGGAGCAGGCCTATCAAAAGTGGAATACGTTTCAAAATCTTGATGTATCACTCAAAGCAAGATTAGATGATTTGAAGAATAGCAATCAAGCATTAGAAGATGCTTTCTATAAAGAATTAACATTTGGAACTGGTGGAATGCGAGGCATATTAGGGCCGGGCATTAATCGGATGAATATTTATACAGTGAGAAAAGCGGTAAATGGGTTAGCGAACTATTTGCTGGCTAATCGTGTGAATGTGAAAGACCGTGGCGTAGTGATTGCATATGATTCTCGATATATGTCAAAGGAATTCGCGGTTGAAGCAGCAAAGGTATTGGGTTATTACGGGATTCATACACATGTATTTGAATCGATTAGACCTACACCAATACTATCATTTGCAGTACGATATTTGGGAAGTACGGCAGGGATTATGATTACTGCGAGTCATAACCCACCAGAATACAACGGATTCAAGGTATACAATGAGACAGGTGGTCAGATTATTTTAGAAGAAGCAGAAAAGATCATCGCTTCTATTAAAGAAACAGCTGATGAACTATCTGTGCCATATTTAGAGCTAGAGCAATTAGCTGCAAGGCGATTATTAACATGGGTAGGAAAAGAAATTGACAATGCGTATTTAGAGCGATTAGCGCAAATTACTCGCATGGATCCAGTAATATTGAATAAGGAAAAAGAGTTATCAATTGTTTATACACCATTACATGGAACAGGACTAGATCTTGTCACAAAAGGATTAGCGCAGCTTAATTTTCCGAATGTTCATATCGTTAAGGAGCAGGCAATACCAGATCCAGCCTTTTCTACTGTAGAATCACCCAATCCCGAAGAACATCAAGCTTTCAGTCAGGCATTAGTTCTAGGAAAACAAGTAAACGCAGATATATTACTTGGCACCGATCCTGATGCAGATAGATTAGGTGTCGCTGTATTGACAAAGGACAATGAATATCAAGTATTAACTGGAAATCAATTAGGTTCCCTGCTCTTAGACTATATTCTTAAACGTAATGATCCAGTCATCTATCCAAATGCAAGAATGATTAAGACCATTGTTACAACAGAATTAGGAAGAGAGATAGCTAATTCTTACAAAGTGGAGACAATTGATACCTTAACTGGTTTTAAATATATTGGTGAGAAGATTCATCAATTTGCTGCAACTGGCGAAACCTTTGTCTTTGGCTTTGAAGAAAGCTATGGTTACTTAATAAGCAGCTTTGTCCGTGAAAAAGATGCCATTCAAGCAGCAGTCATGACAACTGAAATGGCGAATTATTGGAAGCAGCAAGGGAAAACATTACTCGATGCTTTAGATGATTTATATGTAAAGCATGGTTATTATTTGGAAGGCTTGTCATCGTTGACTCTAAAAGGGAAAGAAGGCGGGCAGCAAATAACAAAGATTATGGAAACCATTCGTGAACAACCATTAAAGGAAATTGCAGGATTAAAGGTTGAAAAAGTGGAAAACTACTTAACGGGCGAACGAGCTTCTATGAAGGATAATAAGGTAGAGCAAATCAATTTGCCTAGAGAAAATATGATGAAATTCAAACTCGAACAAAATGCTTGGGTTTGTCTGCGTCCATCTGGTACAGAGCCGAAAATTAAATGCTATTTCGGTGTTTGTGGAAATAGTAGGGAAGCAAGCAAACAAAAATTAGCTGCTTTACAAGAAAAGATGGAAGGAATTATCGCTGGAATCATCAGTCAGTAGACATTTATATATGAGAAAAAATAGAAGCAACCATTCTTTGCCTAAGGATGGTTGCTTGTTTAAATTCAGACAAAAGAGGAATAGACTGAATTAAGTCCCGTTTATGGATAATCTGCTTAACTTCTATAAATAATAAGAGTATAATCTTAAAAAAAGGGGAGTAGCTATACATTTTAAATCGTCAGCACGAGAGATTATCTCCGGTTTAGAGTGGCAACAAACGTTGTTTGCAAGACCTTTACCAGAAAAAAGGTGGGGGTTCTTTCTATTTGATCCTAACCTAATATCAACATAATTAAGGAGAGAGAGCATGGGATCAGAATTAATCATTGCATATTTAGGAGTATTAGTTGTTTTAATTTGCCTAGAGGGATTGCTTGCCGCCGATAATGCTGTTGTTCTAGCAATTATGGTCAAGCATCTTCCGGAAAGTCAACGTAAAAAGGCTTTATTCTATGGACTAGCAGGGGCATTGGTCTTAAGGTTTGGTTCATTATTTATTATTTCCTTCCTCGTGGATGTGTGGCAAGTGCAGGCACTAGGAGCTCTATATCTACTCTTTATGTCAATTAGAAACTTGATAGAGCGGTTTAGAACAAAACCAGAGATTGAAAAGGAAGAAGTAAAATCAGCAATTAGAGAGAAAAATGTACCAGAGGTTTCAAAAAAACAATTTTGGTGGACTGTAGTAAAGGTCGAGTTTGCTGATTTAGCTTTTGCAGTAGATTCAATTCTAGCTGCAGTTGCATTAGCAATTACACTCCCGGTAACAAATCTCGGTACAATTGGAAGCCTTGATGCAGGACAATTTTTCGTTGTATTTGCAGGAGGTATGATTGGTGTAGTCATTATGCGTTTTGCAGCCAATCTGTTTGTAGGCCTTCTTCAAAAACGACCAAATTTAGAAATCGCAGCCTTCGTTATCGTTGGCTGGGTCGGTGTGAAGCTTGCTGTTATGGTTATTGCGCATCCGGCAATTGGCTGGATCCCTGAAGCATTTCCGCACTCCACAATCTGGCAAGTTATTTTCTATGGTGTATTATTATTAATTGCATTAATAGGTTGGTTTTCATCTAATCCTAAAACAGAAGAAAACTAGGTTTAACTCTAAAATAAGCAACCACTTTAACGAAAGTGGTTGCTTATTTTTTTAAAACTGGGGATACTAAAAATACATTTTGGTAAAATATCTAGTTGACATCGCCAGCTAATCCTGTTTAAATAAAAGTAACATAATATTTCCTAAAGGGGAGTAGCTGTACAATTAATGTCGTCATTACGAGAGAATATCTCCGGCTTAATTGGCAACGTGCGTTGTTAGCGAGACCTTTACCATTACAGGTAAAGGTCTCTTTTTGTGGTCTTACCTGTAATGTGGGTAAGACTATTTTTTTGTAGATAGGGAATTTAACTACAAAAGTACAACTAAGGTTGTGGAAGAAGAGGCTTATTAAAGCCAAGTTTACTAACTAAGGAGAGAAAAAATGGGAGCAGAACTGATTTTAGAGTATTTATGGGTATTAGTTGTACTAGTAGGTCTTGAGGGGTTACTAGCAGCAGATAATGCTTTAGTATTAGCAATTATGGTAAGACATCTTCCCGAAAAACAAAGAAAAAGAGCGTTGTTTTATGGACTTGCGGGAGCATTTGTTTTACGATTCGGATCATTATTCGTTATCTCCTTCCTCGTTGATGTATGGCAGGTTCAGGCATTGGGAGCGGCATACTTATTATTCATGTCGATTAAGAACCTTTACGATCGTTTCAAATCAAGAAGCGGGAAGGAAGAAGCAGAGCCTGTAATCAGGGAAGAAGATATAAAGGAAGCGACACCAAAGGAATTCTGGTGGACGGTTGCCAAGGTAGAATTTGCCGATTTAGCCTTTGCAGTAGATTCAATTCTTGCTGCTGTTGCATTAGCATTAGCACTTCCACCAAGTGGTTTAGGTACAGTTGGTAGTCTTGATACAGCACAATTTGCTGTTGTCTTTGCCGGCGGAATGATCGGGATCATTATTATGCGATTTGCGGCAAATATCTTTGTTGATATACTTCATAAACGTCCAAACTTAGAAATCGCAGCCTTCGTTATTGTAGGTTGGGTTGGTGTGAAGCTTGCGGTCATGGTAATGGCACATCCAGCAATCGCTTGGATTCCACATGATTTCCCACACTCAACAGTTTGGCAGTTAATCTTCTATGGTGTATTAGTATTAATCGCATTAGTCGGCTGGTTCTCATCCGGTCCTAAAAAAGAAGAAAGTCAATAGGCGAGGAATCATTTCAAATTGATCGGAGCTATTGATATATATGTATATTTGGAATAGCGATGCTGATTACAGGGTCCTTGGACATTCTGTAAATTGTAGTTTATAGCTATATTAATATATGGGAAAAAATAAAGATGCTCGCTCTCATTGTAGAAGCGAGCATCTTTTAATACTAATTAAAGTAAAATTAGAGGAGTACTCCAATATGTCAATTAAAATAAAGCGAATCTATGAAGCTGCAAGTGGGGATGATGGTGTTCGCGTACTTGTTGATCGTTTATGGCCAAGGGGAATATCGAAGAAGGATGCAAGGCTTGACTACTGGTTAAAAAACATTGGTCCAGCATCAGAATTAAGAAAATCTTTCCATCAGGATAAAATGAATTTTTCTACTTTCAAAAAGCGCTATAAAGAAGAACAGTTAAGAAATGGTGAACAACTGGAAGAACTCGAAAAGCTAAGAGATATTGTGGATGAGCATACAATCGTAACATTACTATTTGCCGCAAAAGATGAGGAAAATAATCAAGCGGTAATTTTACAAGAGATACTAAAAGATGAACGCTAAACTAGTTTCGTCTTAATTGCTGTTACTATTATTTGACGCAGCAATAGTTGATGCTGTATTTGTAGAAATCATCACAGCCAGCTGTGCTCGTATATTGTGTTATAAAGAAGTAAAGAAGCGTGTTTCCGCGTCCTTCCGCGTCCTTTGCTTTCCATTAAAAAAAGCTAACTGCTATGATTAAACTCATTTCCTTTTGCCATCTAAAACTTTCTTCTGAAGTGATGGGTTGATGAATAGAACAATCTCCTTTCTTAAATCCAATATGTTAAATATATGTAAAATCCGGCATTTTAAACATGTAATATGGTAATTTAAAACTATCAGCAACGATTAATCAATTACCAGTTTAAAGGATTAAATGGAGGAAACGATGAAGAAGCATTCATTATTAGAGGTTCTAAGTGCCTCACTAAAACTAGGATTAACATCATTCGGAGGGCCCACAGCGCACTTGGGCTATTTTAAAGATGAATATGTAGATAAACGAAAGTGGCTAGATGACAAAATGTATGCGGATATTATTGCTTTATGCCAGTTCTTGCCGGGACCAGCGAGTAGTCAGGTAGGTATAGCAATTGGTATGCTGCGTAGGGGATTATTAGGTGGTATTGTTTCTTGGCTAGGTTTCACACTGCCTTCCGTTATAGTGCTTGTCTTATTTGCGCTAGCATTTCAGTCTTTTACACTTGGTAATGCGACATGGATTGCAAGCTTGAAAATTGTTGCGGTTGCAGTTGTTGCTCACGCAATATTAGGCATGGGTAAGAGCCTGACGCCGGATAAACCGAGAATTGCCATAGCGCTTGGTGCAGCACTTATCATGTTACTTTTTCCGTCTGCATTCGTACAAATACTAGTAATTATTGCTGCTGCAATTATTGGATTTTATTTGTTCTCAAAGCAGGCAGAGACCAATGTGCGCCCTTTTTCACTGGCAATCACGAAAACACAGGGGCTAGCAGCTCTATCCATTTTAGGGCTTTTATTAATTGGTTTACCAATTCTTGCAAACGTAGTAACCAATAGTTATATTACAATTTTTGATATTTTCTTCCGGATTGGTACTATCGTATTCGGTGGTGGACATGTCGTCCTGCCCTTACTCGAACAAGAAGTAGTACCAAATGGCTTGGTGACGAGTGGGGAATTCCTTGCAGGATATGCGATGGCTCAAGCCGTTCCAGGGCCAATGTTTACCCTTGCAAGCTATTTAGGAACGATGATAAGTGGAACAGTTGGTGGAATTATCGCGACAATTGCGATGTTTTTGCCATCCTTTTTATTAATCATTGGTGCACTGCCATTTTTAAATGCATTAAGAAAGCGACCGAGATTCCAAGGTGTGTTAACTGGTGTAAATGCGAGTGTTGTTGGAATTCTATTAGCGGCATTTTATGATCCGGTGTTTATTAGTGCGATTGCTAGTGGAGCAGATTTTGCTTTGGCTATAGTCTTGTTTTCTCTCTTACATTTTTGGAGAAGACCTGCATGGATGGTCGTAATTGTCGGTGTTATTCTCGGCGAGGTAATCCATTTTATTTTTGTTTAATGGAGGAATCCAGTACAATAATAAAAGAGGTGATTACATGGCAGAGCATCATTTTCATTTAAAGGCAGATTGGCCAGGCGGACGCAATAGTGAAGGATACATTGAAGCAGGGAATTTACAAACGAAGATTTCTATACCAACGGAAATGGATGGACCTGGAATTGGGACAAATCCTGATGAAATGTTATTAGGTGCTGCGGCAACTTGCTATATTATTACACTAGCAGCAATGATCGAACGTGCAAAACTACCGCTTGATGAGATGTCACTTGAATCAGAAGGAATTGTCGATGTAACGAAAGGCGTTTTTACATACAAAAAAATCATCCATCGACCAACCGTATCATTGAAGGCGGAAGCGAGTGAAGAGGACCGGCGCAAGTTAACTAAACTTGTAGAAAAAGCAGAGAAAAGCTGCATGATTTCACGAGCGATTCAAGGAAATGTTGAGCTTGAACTGGAACCATCCATTAGTTAAAAAACAAGTACAGTTAATCCTGTATTTGTTTTTTTGTGTGGTGAGAACATTTGAGTTGATAAAATAATACTTGAATATATTTATAAACCCATGTATAGTTTAATCCGTATTAAAATCATAGGAATAATCTTTTTTTAGAGATAGGAAGGTTACTACTGCTTAAGTGCAACTAGGGTGAAACGTTACGATGGAGTGACTAGAGCTCTCGTTTCAGAAATAACAGGAGGTAAAGAAAATGGAAGCTTTATTTATTTTGATAAATATTGTCGTATTGCTTGCAATCATCGGCTTATTAATTTATATGCAAAAGAAACATGTTTCTTTTTCAAAGCGAGTATTTACAGGTATGGGACTTGGAATCCTGTTTGGAATTATTTTACAAGCAATATACGGGGAAGGATCGAATGTATTAACAGTAACCTCGGAATGGTTTAGTATTGTCGGAAGCGGATATGTTCGTTTACTAATGGTAATCGTTGTGCCACTTGTAATGGTTTCAATTATCCGATCGATTATAAATCTAGAAAAGACAAAAGAACTTGGAAAAATGGCTGGCTGGATTATCGGAATTCTAATTTCGACAACGATGGTTGCGGCATTAGTCGGAATTGGTTCCGCGTTAGTATTTGATTTAAACGCAGAACAGATTGAAGTAGGGGATGCAGAAACGGAACGTGCAGCATCATTAGAGGCACGCTACGCAGAAATAGAGGATCAAACAACGCCACAAAGAATATTAGAATTTATCCCAAATAATATTTTCTTGGATATGACTGGTGGACGTCCAACTTCGGTTATTTCTGTCGTTATTTTCTCTGTCATCGTTGGGATAGCAGTACTTGGTGTACGAAGGAAGAAACCTGAACAAGCAGATATGTTTGTGAAAATCGTGAACTCGGTCTATACAGTTGTCATGCGAATCGTAACACTTATTCTACGTCTAACCCCATTTGGTGTACTGGCATTGATGACAAATATGGTAGCAGGTACAAGTTTTACTGGAATAATCGAACTTGGTAAATTTGTTCTTGCAAACTATCTAGCACTAATTGTCATGTTCATCCTGCACTTAATTATTGTTGGATTGTTTGGACTCAAGCCGTTTACTTTCTTAAAGAAAGCTTTCCCTGTTCTAGGGTTTGCGTTCACGTCACGTTCAAGTGCAGGTACAATACCATTGAATATTAAAGGGCAAAAAGATGCACTTGGAGTTGATGACAGTGTAGCGAATATTTCTGCATCATTTGGTGCAACGATGGGACAAAATGGATGTGCAGGTGTGTATCCAGCAATGTTGGCAGTAATGATTGCTCCTACTATAGGAATCAACCCGTTGTCATTTGAATTTATCATTCAACTCGTTCTTATAATTGGAGTAAGTTCATTCGGTGTTGCGGGTGTTGGTGGTGGAGCAACCTTTGCGGCGATCATCGTCCTCTCATCAATGGGTCTTCCAGTTGGTCTGGCAGGATTACTTATCTCTGTTGAGCCGTTAATCGACATGGGACGCACAGCACTTAACGTTAGTGGCAGCATGCTTTCTGGAACATTAACATCTCGCATTTTGGGTAAATTAAATATTAAGAAATTCAATGATAATTCGGCAGTAGTAGACGCTACTTCAGTTTAATTATAGTTCAAAGAGCAGCCATTCTTTAAAGTTTAGAATGGCTGCTTTTTGAATTGCTGCATCTAATTGAAGGGTTGCTCCATTAGGATAATCGCTCCAAAGTGAAAAGAGCTACATCCCACTACCCATAATGCTACTGTCCTAAATGCCCAACCTCAACCTAAATTCAGGTTACAGCGATATATCATCATTTCATCTCACTTACAATTTTATTTCATTCCAATTAAGTTCTTTCGTTTTTTAAGTAATTTTTAATAAAAAGGGGTAAAGTAAATAGTGTATAACTATGATTTAATATAAAGGGATGAGAAATAATGAAAAGAAATGCATTTTTTGATAATGCAAGAGTGCTTTTGATTTTTTTAGTTGTATTTGGTCACATGCTTCAGCCTTTTATAGATGGATCAAGAGGGCTTCACACATTATATATGTGGATTTACACATTTCATATGCCGGCTTTTATATTGCTTTCAGGATTCTTTGCAAAGGGTTCAGGGGATAAAGGCTACATTATGAAACTTGCGCAAAAATTATTACTGCCATATCTAATTTTCCAGATTTTATATACGTTATTTTATTTCCTGCTTGGAAGGGAAAGCTGGCAAGCAGGGATTTTTGATCCACAATGGTCATTATGGTTCTTATTTAGTTTATTCAGCTGGCATATGCTGCTGATATTATTTAAAAAAATGCCAATTGGTGTAGGGATAACACTATCAGTTGCAGTTGGATTAGTTGTCGGTTATTTCGGTGATATTGGCCATACCTTTAGCCTGTCGCGAACCTTTGTATTTTTCCCGTTTTTCCTAATTGGTTATTGGTTAACAGAAAAGCAAATTCTGCAAGTGAAACGAAAGAGTGTGAAAGTGACTTCTCTCGTTATCATGGCGGGGCTAGCGGCAGCATTATACTATGCGCCAGACTTTAACTCAGGCTGGCTCTTAGCATCTAAATCCTATGGTGATTTAGGTATGGAGGATTATGGCGGATTAGCGAGACTCTCTGTTTATATAACTGCGGCTATAATGGTTACGAGCATATTGGCCTGGGTTCCGACGAAAAACTTAGGATGGGTAACAAGTCTTGGAGGGCGGACATTGTATGTCTATCTGCTACATGGATTCTTCATTCAGTTTTTCCGTCAAGCCGATTTGTTTGAGGTTAACAATGTTGTAGACCTATTAGGAATTGCTGGGTTATCGGCAATTATTGTAATTGTGCTTTCAAGCAGACCGATTCTTGGAATTTGGCAGCCGCTCATTGAAGGAAAGGCTACAATTATAAAAAATACATTAAGAGAAATATAAAAAAAGTGGGGATGATTTTTCCCCACTTTTTTTCATGTCATTAGAATATTAAATGTGCAATCAACGTGATTATTGGTAATGTAATAATCGTCCGTAATAAGAAGATGACGACTAAATCAAGGAAAGAGACAGGGATCTTTGAACCGAGAATCAATCCACCTATCTCAGACATATAGATTAGCTGTGTGACTGACAACGCAGCGATAATAAATCGAGTAATATCTGCCTCGATCCCCGAACCAATGATTGCTGGCAGGAACATATCGGCAAAGCCAATTAGAATTGTTTCAGAAGCTTCCGCTGCATATGGAATTTGCATTATTTCTAGTAATGGAATGAACGGTAATCCCAACCATTGAAAGACAGGTGTATAGGTAGCAATAATCAGTGCAGCTAAACCAATTCCCATTACGATTGGTGCAACACCCATCCACATATCTAAGATGTTTTGCCCGCCTTCTTTAAAAAACTTATAAATACTTGTTTCCTTTTTCGCACGTTTCAATGCTTTCGTATATCCATATGTCAATGAATTGTACCCATTAGGAATGGTTTCATCTACTTCGTCCACTGATTCATTTATATACGTATCTCCTTTTTTGGATAACGGTGGGATACGTGGCATGATGAGTGCAGCGATAATTCCCGCAATTAGAATGGTTAAATAGAAAGGCACAAACAGATGCGGGAGACCGACCTGCTCTATAACGACTAAGGAAAAGGTAATGGAAACAACGGAAAAGGTTGTCCCAACAACAGCAGCCTCACGTTTAGTATAGAATCCTTCCTCGTACTGCTTACTAGTAAGTAATACGCCAATGGTCCCATCACCAATCCAAGATGCCAATGCATCAATTGAAGAGCGCCCAGGCAATTTGAATAACGGGCGCATAACATTTCGCATTAACGTCCCGAATAATTCCAATAACCCGAAGTTCATTAATAATGGTAAAAATAATCCCGCAAACAGAAATACAGCAAATAGCACATGCAGCAGGCTATCTAACAAGGTTTGACCAGTGTCTTCACCGATTATCGCTTCCGGTCCAACTTGGAAAAAGACCATTACAGCGAAAATAGCTGCAACAACTCTAATGATAGACCAGAAAGTATTGACATCAAATAATTGCTGGAAGAAAGGTGTCTTTTGAAATGCATCACGGCCAGTAATTTTTATAATAACAGTCATGATTGCTGTAATAACAATGATGCCCATCATGATTGCCGATAATTGATCTGCGAGCAGTTCCTGTACCCAATTGGACAAAACAGCAATTGGAATAGTAAAGCCAGTGCTCGTTTTAACGGGTATGATAAATAAGAAAATTCCTATTAAAGAAGGAATAATAAATTTTATATGATCGATTAAACGATAGTTTTTCATAATGTCCTCCATATTCTATCTCCATAAACACAGTGTATAATTATACATAAAAACGAAATAGTATTCAAGTTTATTTTTGACTTGTATAGCGCTATTTATAAAAATGCGGACTAACCTAGTTAAGAGATTTCTCTCAGGCCGCTCGCTCCAGAAATATACTTCGCTCACCTTAGGGGAGCTGGTGAGCCTCTTTATGCTTACGCACTTCAGAGTCTCACCTAGGCTCTTCTTCCCGCATGAATCTTCGCGTATTTCTTCCGCTGGGGAAAGACTGAATCTAGAGACATAAGAACTACTTACCGATTAACTATTCGTCTTATTTTAGTGAAGGAATAAAGATTTTTGTGGGTAGCGACAACTGTCCTAATCTGAAATCACATTTGTCATTTGACAGCACTTTAGATCGAATTCTCAATAACAATAAATCACCTGACAGTTAAGACAGTAGAAAATTCCTCACTGCATAGGTGCAACTAAGGCAGTTACCTTAAAACTAGGTGGCAACTCATTTTTCTAAAAAGTATTGGAATTCCTGTTGGGTCGAGCAACCACGGTCACATTTTAGAAAACAGCCTAAGCCTTTTTAAGTTGTACAATGCAGATTCGATGCGTTATGTTAATAATAGAAATGTTAGAAATTGGGTAAAGTAGGATGAGGTGTTTCTTGATGAAGACTTTAAAATATAATCTAATTTACCGGTGTATTGTCATTGTCTGGATGGCAATTAAGTTTATTTTTAAGATATACTTTTTCTATTTCAGACATAGTATATGGGATAATAAGACAAAGTATAAATGGGATCGACTTCTAGCGAAAATGGCTAAAGAATATCGGGTGAAGGCCGAGAGACTTGGCGGCGTTTTAATTAAAGTTGGTCAATTTCTAAGCACGAGAACGGATTTCATGCCGGAAGTATTTATTCGGGAGCTTGCAAAATTGGTTGACCATGTACCGCCAATGCCGTTTGATTATGCGGAAAAAATGCTCGAAAAAGAGTGGAGAACCACTATAGATGTACATTTAAAGAGTATTACTAAATCTTCTATTGCTTCTGCTTCAATTGGTGAAGTATATCGCGCAGTATTAAAGGATGGAACAGCAGTAGCAATTAAAGTTCGGCGTAAACGAATAGAAGAAGTTTTTCATAAGGACTTTATTGCTTTACGCATTGTCTTTTGGATATTAAAGGTTTTTACAAATTTCGGAAAAAAAGCCGATTTAAAAGCATTATATAGTGAATTAGTTTATGTGATGGATCGCGAGCTGGATTTTAAACAGGAATTAGCTTTCGGAAAGTATTTCAAGGAGAGATATCAGGATAATCAGACCATTCATATCCCATTTTATATCGAGTCATTAAGCACGGACAAAGTGCTTGTAATGGAGTGGATAGAAGGGGCAAAGATTACAGACATAGGCTTTATGAGATCTCATCGTATTAATATTGAACAAACGACAAAGGTATTATTTGACTTTTACATGGATCAATTTATGAATCCTGGGAAGTTTCATGCGGATCCACATGCGGGAAACATTTTAATGCAAAAAGATGGAACAATCGCGATTATTGATTTCGGTATGATTGGTGAAATTAAAAAGCGGGATACAGAGCAATTCAAAGTACTTGTTCAAGGGTTTATTATCGATAATTATGACATTGTTGTCGACTGCTTAGATAAAATGAACTTCATTTTACCAAATGCAGATAAGAAAAAACTAAAGAAGGTTATTAAAGAAACGGTTGAATTGTATCAGAATGGTTCAATAAAAAATTTCAACTCTAAAACAATGGAAAAGCTAATAGAAGAAATTAGAGTCATTATAAAAGAACAACCGATTCAATTGCCTGCTGATTATGCATATTTAATTCGTGCTATAGCTATTGTGGCTGGAATACTGTTTGCGATAAATCCAGAGACAGATATTATTAAATGGGCTAAACCAAAAATTAAAGATTGGTTTGGCGCAGGAACGATCATCAAGTCGATTACGAAGCAATATGCGAAGAATGCCAGTGAACCTATCTTATCCTATCCAAGAGCATTGTTAGGTTTTCTGGAAAGTGGGGAAAAGAATAGAACATGGGATAAAGAAAAAGAATATTACCGACTGCGGCATCATTTTTATTTACTTATCGAGAGTATTTCATTTATTATGATGGTAATAGGCATCGTAATTGCTGTTTACGGATTTAGTTTGGCACTAGAGAGTATAGGAATAATAGGATTATCGTTAATAGGGGTATTTTTAATATTAATCAATATTATCTTGGTTATGCATTACCGAATGATTCGATCTAGAAAATAAGGAGGATGGATTAGATGAGTGATTTTCTAAGAAAAGGTTTCTTATTAGGATTAGGTGCTGCAGTCAGTGGAAAAGAGAAATTAGAACAGAAGTTAAAAGAACTCGTTGACAAGAATGAGCTGTCACAGGAACAAGCAAAAACAGTGATGAATAACTTCATTGAAAAAGGCGATATGAAGAAAAATGAGTGGAGTTCGAAGCAAAAGGAACAGACCCAGAAAATGATAGATGAACTAGGTATTGCAACAAAAGAGGATATTGCGGAATTGCAAGCTCGTATTGCAAAATTAGAAGTGGAGTTACATGATGAAAAATAAACTCTAAAGTGAAGAAGAGCCTGTTCAAGTTGGGCTCTCTTCACTTTTTTAGCGGGAAAGAAAGCAACAGTTTTTAAAAAAATGTTATCTGTACATTCGCCCAATTCAAAAACAATCTTGATTTTGCGCATTTTATAGGTTACAATTGACCTATTAACTTACCTGAGGATCATCAGTATAGGGGGAGTCGGCGGATGAAGAGCTTTTTACAAGTATATGAGGATACAAAAAAGAAGCTTGGTAGGCAGTTGCAGGAAGATGAAGTGAAATTTTTGCAATGGATGTATAAACGCTATATTGAGGAGCAGCAGGAGACAAAACTAGAATATTATACTATTTAACATAAATTTTAAAAGTAACTCTTGATTGCGAGATATGTATGTGCTTCAAGTCTTGGAAATGTCCAAGGCTTTTTATTTGATTGCGCAATTAGCTAATGCAGCCTATTTTGAGAGAGAATTTATCTTCTTAGTACATACTAACACTTGAACATGATTCCAAGGAGTTTTTCAACATGAGATTACAAAAACATTCATTTACTGCTCTCATTATCTGCCTGGTTTCGATTATCGGCTTCAGTTTGATGGTGATTTTCATATCCAACCAAAGAATAACGGTGTTTGACCATAATCTCATTAGCTTTATTCAAGGATTCGAGGCATCAAGCCTAACAGCGATTATGAAATTTTTCACCTTCATCGGCTCATATAAGTCTATGATTGTTATTATGCTGATTGTCGCCCTACTCCTATATATTGTTTTGAAGCATCGATTGGAAATCATTACACTCTTGGCTGTTGTTATTAGTACACCAATCCTAAACGGGCTATTAAAACAATTCTTTCAGCGAGCGCGTCCAGAGTTCCATCGACTAATTGAAATTGGTGGCTATAGTTTTCCTAGTGGTCACGCAATGAATGCACTTGCATTTTATGGTGTTTTAGCATTTCTATTATGGCGACATATGCCAAATAGAATTGGACGTGCGATTTTAATATTATTTAGCAGCCTATTTATTATTCTGATTGGCATAAGCAGAATTTATCTTGGGGTACACTATCCGAGTGATATTATTGCTGGATATTGTGTTAGCGGTTTTTGGTTAACGGTCGTGATATGGCTCTTTCAGAAATATAGAGATAGACAGGTTGAAAAGAAGCGAATGGGCAGCAGAGAAAAGTAACAAAGTTTGATGAGTAGATTAGAATAATCATCTCTGTAAAATGTGAGTTAATGTGAACTGGGGGTAAAAGCTGATGATTGTTCAACTAGCTAATGAGAAACATGTTCAAGGAATAGTTGATGTTTGTACAAGGGCATATCGAATAACTTCCCAAGATATTTTGACAAAGGAATATATTGATAGAAGATGTGAAGAATTCTTTAATGAAAATCGAGTACATAAGGAAGTGACAGAGCAAAGCCGTTATTGGGGTGGCTATTTTGTTGCGTTAGAGGACGGATGTGTTATCGGTGCTGGCGGCGGAGGTATGACTGGAGAGAAAACAGGAGAATTATTTGTACTATACATAGAGCCTGATAGACGTAATGAAGGAATCGGGTCAAAAATACTGCAAGCAATCACTGAGCAGCAGAAGGATTTCGGTGCAAAGGAACAATGGGTATCCGTTCAAAAAGACAACTACCTGGGGATTCCTTTTTATGAAGCAAAGGGTTTTATTTATCAAAGTGAAATGCAGTCATATGAAAGTCGTCCTGAAGATCATGCAATATCATTAAGATATAAACGGGAGATTTAGCTTATACAAATGTAGTGATGGCTAATTAAAAGGGTTAACATTCTACTGGATTGAAGTTTCAATTTATTAAATACCTGAAATTCAAAGCAAGATAAGATGTAATAGTTGAATCTGTAATTGTCAAAGTCAATTCCTTATACTGCGGGGATTGGCTTTTTACACAATTACAGATCAGCCTGGCTTAGTATGCAATGGTGGATTACATTCTGGTCATCAATATTCAAGGGTAAACCTTAGGTATCTTCTGAAAACATCATTAAAACAACAAAAATTTATTGATAATCAACAAATAGTGTATTAAGATGAAATTATCAATTAATTAGTGAGGTGCTCTTTATGAATCGAGGATCAACAATCTTTTTAAAGCTATCTGTATTTCTAATTGGAATTATTGTGCTTGTCTTGTCCATTATCTTGTTGCCAAGGCTAGCGTATGAAGCGGCAGTCATCGCCCCTGATTTGGCCTATTTGGAATACCTTGTATTAATCGGTTTATACGTAACGGCAATCCCATTCTTCTTTGCATTGTATCAAGCATTAAGACTTTTAAACTTTATTGATAATAATAATGCATTCTCGAATCTGTCTGTAAAGGCATTAAAGTATGTAACATATTGTGCTTTAACAATTAGTGTTTTATATGTAATTGGTGGAATACTGCTCTTCATACAAAATGCACTGCATCCTGGCATCGCAATTTTGGGCCTTAGCATTACATTTGCCTCCACTATTATTGCAGTTTTTGCATTGACACTAAAGAGATTGCTTAAAAATGCGATTGATATGAAATCGGAAAATGATTTAACAGTTTGAGGTGAAAATATGGCAATTATCATTAATATTGACGTGATGTTAGCAAAACGGAAAATGAGTGTTACCGAGCTTTCAGAAAAGGTTGGTATCACAATGTCCAACCTCTCAATTTTGAAAAATGGAAAGGCAAAAGCTATTCGTTTTTCAACTTTAGAGGGGATATGTAAGGCATTGGAATGTCAACCAGGAGATATTCTTGAATATCAAGGTACCTCCGAGCTTTAATAATGTTGGGTGTGTGGGGTCAAATTAATAATAATCATATTCATAGAAGCGTGATAAACAAGAAAACTTGGGAGAAGTTCGTGTAAAGAATTTATGCAACAAGCTATGAAACTTTTATTGCTTTGATCCGTATGTAATAGTACTAGCAATTATTTAAATACGTGATTTTTTCAGATATTGCGTGACTTTATTTTATATCGCTATTTCTAGGGGGGCAAAAATGTCATTCTTTCAATTAGGGAGTAAGAAATATAAGAAGGCTACGGATTGGGTAAAGGAGCATTCCTTTGGTATAGAATCCTTAACGGAATGCAATGGAGATGACTTCAAATTTTTAGAAAAGGTATTAAAGAATAAGCGGGTCGTTTGGCTCGGTGAAAACGGCCATGGCATTGCTGAGCACAGTCTATTAAAGACGAAGATTATTCATTTTTTGTATCATCAAATGGGATTTAAAGTAATCGCATTTGAGAGTGGCTTAGGTGAAAGTTATAGTTCAAATTATGTAAAAGAGACTCTTTCAGTGAAAGAATTAATGGATAAATCAATCTTCTCTTTGTGGAAATCAGAAGAAACCTATCCATTATTTGAATTAATCAGACAAAATGATGATTTGAACCTTATTGGCTTTGATATGCAGCCATCTGTGAAAAAAAGTTCGATTGCAGTGTTTATCAATCAATTAAATATTAACTTTCCTTCTGAATTTATTAGGAGTATACATAAGGTAGAAAAAACTGCAATATTCTGGTATGAACAGCTTGGCGTATATAAAGCCTCAAGGAAAAAGGTTCCCAAAGAAATACTAAACAAATACTTAAAGGCAAAAAAAGAGCAAGAGAAGCTAATTATTCATCTGCAAACGATGCTAAAATACTTAAAAAGGGAATTTGAGCGTAATGAATTGAGCAAGGAATATGCTGTCCTTCTGAAAATATTAGAAAACAGACAACTCTTTTTCAACCATTTAGCTGCTCGAAGTAAAGACTACTTAAAGATACGTGATCAAGTTATGGCAAAAAACTTAGAGTGGATTTGTAATGAACTCTATCCAAACGAAAAAATTATTGTCTGGGCGCATAATAGCCATATTTATAAAAATGTGACAAGCAGCTATAAGCCGATGGGATCCTTAATGAGTCCAAAATTGGAAAGACAATCCTATTATCTAGGTCTGTTTATGTATCAGGGGGAAGTTGCGTTTGATAAGAAAGTGACTCAAAAGCTAGTAAAACCACCAAAGAATAGTCTGGAAGATTATATGAATCATAATCCTGCTCCAGTATCATTTTTTGACCTCTCAAAGATTTCGCTAAATAGAGTGAATAAATGGATATCTCGAAGTACTGTGATCTTGGAGTCTGGCATGATGCAAGCCTTTATTATTCCGAGGAAACAGCTTGATGGCATATTCTTTGTTAAAGAAGTATCACCACCACATTATTTGTAAAATAAGTCTTAAATGATAGAGAGTCAGCAAGAATTGTTTTTTCTAATATTAGGAGGGGAAATATTGATTAGAAAAGCTAAAGAAAATGATATAAGTCAATTGGCGGTTTTGATGGGAGAATTAGGCTATCCAACAACGAAAGAGGAAATGGAACAGCGCTTTTCAAAGATACATTTGAATCCTTTATATAACACACAAGTAGCTGAAAATGATGGTGTTATTGTTGGGATGATTGGTATGACATTAGGTTTTCATTATGAGAAGAATGGAAACTATGTACGGATTGTAGCATTGGTTGTTGGTTCCGAGTACAGAAGACAAGGTATCGGTGCAGCGTTAATTCTAGCAGCTGAAGAATGGGCGAAGGAACGAGGAGCTAATCGCTTAGTATTGAATAGTGGAAATCGAAACGAAAGAAACGAAGCTCATAATTTTTATACGAATAGAGGGTTTGAAGGCAAAGCTACAGGATTCTATAAACAATTATCATGAGTAAACCTACTTTTCCAGTTTGCATATTAATAATAAATTTAGCATGCTACTAAAGCTATGAGAGCTAATCATCACTCTAACCTCTTAATCCCTATTATTATTAAATCCCAAATCAATCATGCTATAATAGAACGAGCTTTAAAGTTTTGGTAGCTAAGAAGTATAAAAGCTTTCTTACTTCATAAGTGCAACTAAGGATGTCACCTAAAGGCTTGGTTAAACCTTAGTTTTCTAATTTGAGGAGTGGTTTGATTGGCAGTTGAAAATAATACGATATTAAAAAAGATGATCAATGAATTAAATATGGCAAAGGAAAACCAGCATAATCACGATACAATGGTACGTCACATTTCGAATGTGAAGGTATTATGTGATTTATTTATAGAAGAAGAGCGGGCGCCTGCAGTTATAACGAAGCATAAGGTTTCTAATGAGATTTCTGAGGAAGAGCTGAAGGCAATGATTGGCAACCAAGGCCAATTAAAAAAGACTGCAATTGATGATGAGGAAGAAGCAAATGGTGGCTCTATTTTTGATTTTTGATTAGGGAGGAATAATCAGTTATGAAATTATTTTTAATTTTAGGGGCAATTAATGGATTTATTGCGGTTGCACTAGGGGCTTTTGGTGCCCATGGTCTAGAAGGAAAAGTTGCTGAAAAGCAAATTGGTACATGGAATACTGCTGTTGATTATCAAATGTTCCATACGATGGCATTATTTGTTACAGGACTGCTTTTAGCTAAGTTCCAGAGTGGCGGCCTTCAGTGGGCAGGGTGGATGTTCTTAGTAGGTATTATTATATTTTCTGGAAGTCTTTATCTTTATTCCGTTACATCAGTTAAGACCTTTGGCATGATTACACCAATTGGTGGGGTAGCATTTTTAATTGGCTGGGTTCTGCTTGGAACTGCTGTAATGAGAAATTTATAAAGCAAACAGAAGATAGGTTGCAAAGATAAATAGCACTACGGCACGAAGAATTTGTTTGCCAGCTTGCTGTGAGTTACGGAAGTATAGATGAAGAAGACCGTCACAAACTAGGCTCAGGGCTATGAGATAGAAAGAGAAGAAGACAAGGATTAGGAATCCTTGAATAAGTCCGATTATGCCAAATAGGATAACAATAACAAGTGAAATAAGTTCGATTCTGACAAACTTTTCATAGGGGTGTCGCATGTTATCGCTCCTTAGTATAGAAATGTATGAAAAGGATGACACAATAGGATTGCTGTGTCATCCTTTCTCATAGAATAAGAAATGATAAATAATTTCCTGCTAACATAAGTGCAGTCGAATTATCTAGGTTGCTGAGTAGTTAATTGCTGACCGCTTCCGAATGGATATGCATAGTTAATTTCCTCGTCAAATGTAACGTAATCCAGGTACACCATCAGCAGCAGAACGCGTCTTCCTGTTCCAGATTCGCTTAAGATTAAATGATCACGACCGGCAGCCTCAATAATTCCTCTAAACGTTTTCTGATGGCCACCTTCGAAGGTCATGTGAACCGTTGCAAGCTTTCCGCGATTCAAGCGTAAAATGTTTTCAATGTAAGATTGCTGCATAGGGAGTTGCCCTTGTCCCCCTGTAGTTTGACTCGGTTGTTGTGATGGTGTTGGGAACTGTCTCGTTGGAAATGCTGGATAATATGCTTGTGATGTTTGTGGGTAATAGTAGTATGGGAATGGCTGGTATGGATTTTGGCTTGAAAACTGCTGCTGGCTTGGAATTTGATTTGAATTCTGGTTTGAACTTTCTTGATTCTCGCTCATATAAAAAACCTCCTAATTATTGTGTTTCATTTAAGCTTTACCTTTTACTTTGCTTAACTCAATAATTATATGTATGTGAGGATAAAGAAAATAATAACTAAAAAAAGCCATGCTGTTTTAAAAACAGCATGGCTTTTACAGATTATTTTATAGTTCGAAGTAGGTTGCAACTGCTTCTTTTGCTAAATAATTACCAACAATAAAATCGCCAAACTCAGCATATTTGGTTGTTACTTCATCAAACCGCATTTCGTAAACGATTTTCTTGAATTGTAATGGATCATGAGCAAATAAGGTTACGCCCCACTCCCATTCATCAAGTCCAATCGAGCCTGTGATGATTTCTCTCACTTTACCTGCATATTTACGGCCAGTCATTCCATGGTCATAAAGCAATCTCGTTCTTTCTGCTTTATCTATCTCAAACCAATTTGCTTCTTCGGTGCGACGACGAGCCATCGGATAGAAACAAGCATGCTCCCACTTTGGCAAAATTGGTTTCAAGCGAGCTTCCACTTTCGGATCTAGTACACGGTCTTTTCCTTCATCCATTGGATTATGCATTGTCATCTCAACGATTGATACATAAGAATATCCAGGTATTAAATAGTCACCTATTTTTGATTTATTTATTTCCCTTTTGATTTCCTCAAGCTCGTCCATTGACGGGCGCAGGAAAATAAACAGTAAATCCGCTTTATTTCCAACTACTTTATATAGGGATTGACTTCCGTTTTTCTCATCTTCAGTCTTTTCCCATTTTGACATTAATTGATCAAATTCTGCAATTGCTTCAGATCTTTCTTGTTCCGATGTCATTTTCCATGAAGCCCAGTCAAATGTACGTGTATCATGCAGTGTACACCAACCGTCCATGGTTATTACTGCTTCAGCCAAGATAATCACTCCTTGTATTTAAAAAAACTTATTTTGTGCCTGTTTTTACTATAGCATAATTGGGGTAACCTAATCATAGTAAAGCATCCTGCTTTCCAGTTATTCTAGACAGTTGTCGATTCTTTGTCAAAAATTTTCTGTGAAAATGTATTTGCTTTAAATTACAATCTAATTCCTATATCATTAGTGTGTGCTAGATTTAGCAATTCAAAATTGGAGGGTAAAAGATGAGCCAGCTATTTGATCAATTAACATCTAAAGTATCATCGAAAAATAAAAAAATCGTATTTCCAGAAGGATTAGATGAACGAATTCTGACTGCTGCTAGTAAACTAAGTGCAGAAGGAATTGTGGAGCCAATTTTAATTGGAAATAAAGAAGAAGTTAGTAAGAAAGCGGAAGCAGTTGGTGCAGACGTTTCTTCACTTACAATAATTGATTCAGCAGATTACGCTGAATTCGATGCAATGGTTGCGGCATTTGTTGAGCGCCGTAAAGGGAAAGCAACAGAAGAGGATGCACGTAAGATCCTTCTTGATGAAAACTATTTCGGAACTATGCTTGTTTATATGGATAAAGCAGATGGTTTAGTAAGTGGTGCTGCACATTCAACTTCAGATACTGTTCGCCCTGCATTACAAATCATTAAAACAAAAGAAGGTCTTAAGAAAACTTCAGGAGTATTCATCATGGTTCGTGATGATGAGAAATATGTGTTTGCTGACTGTGCAATCAATATAGCTCCTGACAGCCAGGATTTAGCCGAAATCGCAGCAGAGAGTGCTGTAACTGCTAAACTATTTGATATTGATCCACGTGTTGCAATGCTTAGTTTCTCAACGAAAGGGTCAGCAAAATCGGAGGAAACAGAAAAAGTTGCAGATGCATTGAAGCTTGCAAAAGAAAAAGATTCCTCACTTGTAATTGATGGTGAATTCCAATTTGACGCTGCATTCGTACCAAGTGTTGCAGAGAAAAAAGCTCCAGATTCAGTAATCAAAGGGGATGCAAACGTATTTGTTTTCCCAAGTCTAGAAGCAGGAAACATCGGCTATAAGATAGCACAACGTCTAGGTGGATTCGAAGCTGTTGGTCCTATTTTACAAGGATTAAACAAACCAGTTAATGACCTATCACGCGGGTGTAATGCTGAAGATGTGTATAACTTAGCAATCATTACTGCATCTCAGGCAGTAGCAGCTGAATAATACTGTATATAAAAGTGCTTGTACTAGGGTAAAAGCTTTGGTACAAGCACTTTTTGATGTGAGTGGGTGTGGAGATGGATCGTTTAGGTCCTGTCCAAACATCCGCCTACATCTGAGCTATCTTCTCATTCCGCTTAATCATCTGGATGTATCTTTTTTCGAATACCTCGAGCTCACTATCACTAAAGTCCTGAACCACAATCTCTTTACTGAAATTCTCTAAAGCAGAATGTACGCGCTCTTTCATTTCCTCGACAGTTAATTTCTGGCCAAGTAACTCTGATAAAGATGCCATCACATCAGGGTCTACTGTAGGGTAGACGAATTTGGTTTGTTCCTCTTTTTTACTAATTTTGTAAAAATCGCGAATGAGGGAGGCGCGTTCCTCGCTATTCCCCTCCACATCTAAGTAAATTTGGATTGCTGCACCATCTTTGATTCTTCTCTGTGAGATCCCTGCAAATTTCTTGCCATTAATACTTAAATCGTAATCACCAGGGCAATAAGAGCCAACAATTTCATATGCTTCAATTTTATCTGTTAGATCACGAAGCATATATTGGACAAAGCTAACCATCGCTTCATAACAGTCATGAATAGAGAGATCATGTACACCTGGAATGACGAGCGAAAGATTGAGCACCCCCTCATCCAATACGACCGCAAGTCCGCCAGAATTTCTTATGACAGTATGATAGCCTTGCTGCGTTAAAAATGGCACTCCCTCATCGATATAGGGTAGCTTTGCATCTGGTATTCCAAGTACGACAGTTTTAGGGTGAACCCATAATCGCATCACAGGTGCAGATTCCCCATTGCTTACGCATGTCGCAAGTGCATCATCCACAGCGAATGATGTTAAAGCAGTATTTGGTTTTGAATTTATTTTTTTTTCAATAGAATGATCCACATATCTAAAAGTTTCATGGGTAATGACTTCATGCCAATTTTTCATAATGTCCCTCTTTTTTAAAAATATTTCAGCATCGCTGACTTCCATAAATGAAGTGTTACAAATTAATGTCGTTAATGGAAGTTTCTCTATAACTATAATATAATTACATCATATAATAAAATTGTCGAAAAAAGAACGGATGGGGAATAATGGCATATAGAGATGAACAATTATCTGAGGAGAAAGTTTTCAAAGACCCTGTCCACCGTTATGTTCACGTGAGGGATAGGGTTGTTTGGGATTTAATCGCAACCCCGGAATTTCAGCGGCTGCGACGAATCAAACAACTAGGAACAACGAATTTGACGTTTCATGGCGCGGAACATAGCAGATTTAATCATTCACTAGGTGTTTACGAAATCGTTAGAAGAATTATTAGTAATTTCCAGGATCGTCCACATTGGAATAAAGAGGAGCGTCTACTCTGTTTATGTGCGGCGTTATTGCATGACTTAGGACATGGACCTTTCTCGCATTCTTTTGAAAAAGTGTTCAAGCTCGACCATGAATACTTTACCCAGCAGATTATTGTTGGTGACACAAACATTAATAAAGTATTGGAACGGGTAAACCCTGGTTTTTCCAGAGATGTTGCGGATGTTATTGCAAAGACATATAAGGATAAATTAGTTGTTAGTTTAATTTCCAGCCAAATTGATGCAGACCGTATGGATTACCTGCAGCGGGATGCCTACTTTACAGGGGTGAGCTACGGTCATTTTGATATGGAGCGGATTTTACGTGTCATGCGTCCAATCGAGGATCAAGTGGTCATTAAGTCAACAGGGATGCATGCGGTGGAAGATTATATTATGAGTCGCTACCAAATGTATTGGCAAGTATACTTTCATCCTGTGACGAGAAGCGCTGAGGTTATTCTGTCGAAAATTTTGCTGCGTGCAAAGGTGTTGTTTGAAGCAGAAGACTTTACTTTCAAGCTTGAACCAAAGCATTTTCTTTCATTTTTCAATGAAGATGTAAAGCTTGCGGATTATCTGAAGCTTGATGATTCGATTGTTTTTTATTACTTCCAGCAATGGCAGGATGAGAATGACGAGATATTACGTGATTTATGTGCACGTTTCATGAATCGTCATTTATTCAAATATGTCGAATATACACCAAATCAACCGATAGATAAGTGGATGGAGCTATCAAGATTATTCGTTGAAGCTGGGATCGATCCAGAATATTATCTTGTGCTCGATTCTTCCTCTGATTTGCCTTATGACTTCTATCGACCTGGTGAAGAGGGAGAGCGACTTCCAATAAATTTATTAATGCCGGATGGTGAGGTAAAAGAACTTTCCAGACAGTCTGATATTGTGGAAGCAATCTCAGGAAAAAGACGGACAGATCACAAGCTCTATTTTCCGAAAGATCGGATTGAGGCGCTTACGGATGACGGGATTAAACAACGGATGAAAGAGATTTTATATAATTAAGGAGAGAACAAATTTGTTAACCAATCATGCAAAAATCATGCAGTTTTTTTCGATGGCTGATGGGGTGACAGGCCGGAAGAAGCTGCAAAAGATGATTTATATTTTGCAGAAATGCAATATTCCATTTGAGGAAAAGTACCATTTTCATGTTTATGGCCCGTATTCAGAGGAGCTCACATTACGTGTCGAGGAGCTCTGCAATTTTGGATTTTTAGATGAAGTGAAGGAAGATAAAAGTAATTATTTCCAGTATAATTACACGATTACAACGGATGGTGAAGCCTTTTTAGAGCAATTTAATTTGGATATGCCAAGTTATCAAAATAAGGTGGACATGCTGAAGGCAAGGAGCTCACGCTTCTTAGAACTTGTTTCTACGATGCTTTATTTCGATGACTTACCGATTAAGGAAACGATTGAAAAAGTGCACACAGTTAAGCCAAAGCAGAAATTTAGTGAGGATGAAATCGAAGAAGCAATAAGCTTTATTAAGGAAATCACGCAATCGTAATAATTCTGTTATAGGTGCATATGTTACAATTTAGGTAAATAACTAGCTTTGGATGAAAGAGGGGGCTAAGTAATATGAGTTCAGATCAGAATGCAAATAAAAAGAAAAGCAATGCTTTTACAATCATAAAAGACGATTCGACGGATGGTCATGGTGGATATGGTTCAGGTGTGATTAGCTTGGAAAATATGTCGCCTGTAATCGTTGATCCGAATGAAAACAAGGCGTATGTTGATATGGGTGCAATGCACGCAAGAAGCGAAATCGAACGACGCGTGAAGATTATTCCAAATCGTGAAGAAGTGCCAAACGGACTGCTTTACTGGATTGTTTGGGTGAACGTCGATCGCAATGAAAACGGACCATACTACGGTGGAGTCGCTGGTAGTGAAATCATAATCGATCGCTCAATTAAACGTGCCTATAAGTCAATGCCCCAGCATGTCACACATATGGAAAAGTCATTAAAAGGAAAAATTGTCGTAGATCATATGGATGAGCCTTCGAAAAAATTGCTAAAAGACTTTTTAGTGGAATTTAATGAAGTAATGTGGAATAATTCAACAGACGAGTTGAAAAACGCACTTCCAGAATAAATTGACAAAAACAAATATGAACATTTTGTGAATGAATGACAAAAAAAGGTTAATAAGTTGTACTTTGTTAATTTAGTTTGTAAAATATGAATACATGGGTTTACTCATGTATTGCTAGGACAAAAAAGAGGCCAACAATCAAGTGGGACGGAACCACGACATTGTTGGCTTCTTTTTTCGAGAATTAGGATGGTTTTAAAATTTTTGTTGTTAAAAAATCAACCAATCAAAGCTTATTATAAATTTGGTATGAAAAAAAATTAACTGCGATTCAAATTATCTAAAGTCGAACTAATTTAATGTGATAAGGGTTCCCAGACTAGTCGCTCCGAAAATACACTACGCTTTCCGCGGGCGGCTGGTGAGCCTACTCGTGCTGGCGCACTTCGAAGTCTCACCGAGGCCGTTCCTCCCGCAGGAGTCTTCGTGTATTTTCTCCGCTGGAATTGTACTCAACCTAGCAATATGACTAACCCACTAACCATCGCTATAGATTGTAGTTCAAGCGTTGACTGCAGAAAATGCCTTTCAGCTATTAATAATCACATTTTCACTGGTTCGCATTTTAAACAGCAAAAAACAAAGTTTATTAGAATGTTCTTTTTATAATCGACTATTTAACTCACAACCACACTTTTTTCAGATTTTTAGCTAAAACAAATCAAACCACCGCTCAATAATTCCTTTATCTTTATCCGGCCCAACTTCAAATTCATCTTCTTCATGAAAATGCTCCGTACAATAACGCCTTGGCTCAGTCCCCTTCTCAAAATACATAATAACACTTGTGTCACAATAAGGTGTAGCAAGTGCACCAGTGTTGGGATCAATCGGAATACCAACGACACCAACAGGAGCAATGAAATTTTCTTGGGGTAATTCTTTATGGGCATATTCCATGAAATCCGCCCAAATTTTCTTAGCGTAGGCTGATTCTGCAACTACTTCCATTGCACGATTATCATCATATCCAGTCCAAATTCCCGTTACTAAGCTTGGGCTATAGCCGATCATCCAATTATCCGAATTCGTCGTTCCTGATTTTCCTGCGTAAGGTCGAGTAAGACTATCGGCAATGCTTGCGCCGGTTACTGCTGTGTAGCCATCAAGATTATGATCGAACATACCTGTCATTAAATTAGTTAGAATGAATGTCTGCTTTGGTTCGAGTACCAATGGACCTGGTTTGTTTTTACGTTCAAAAATTACCTTTCCATTTTGATCCGTAATTTTTTCAATCGTATGCCCATCAATCTGCCTTCCTCCATTTGCCAGCATACCGTAAGCTGTTACCATTTCTTTCAGTGAAACAGTAGCGGTGCCAAGTGCAAGGGAAGGTACTGCTGGTAAATCGCTCGTAATTCCAAATTGTCTTGCAGTCTTGACCAAATTATCAGCACCTAAATACAAATTCGTTTTCACAGCATAAATATTATCGGAAAGTGAAAGTGCCTGTGCCAGTGTGATTGGTTCTTCTGCATAATAATCGTTATAATTACTAGGTGCATACACTTCGCCATCTTCAAGCATAAAGGTTGTCGGTTTACTTTCCAGAAGCGTACTTGCCGTATAGCCATTATTTAATGCTGCATAGTATAAGAAGGGCTTAAAGGTTGACCCAGGCATTCGCAGTGCATCTACAGCACGATTAAAGGTACTCTCTTGGTAATCTCTGCCTCCAATTAGTGCACGGATTGCGCCTGATTTTGGATCCATGGCGATTGCTCCGATTTCAATGTCACTTTGAGTGCTAATTGTTGAACTAGTTGTAGCTTCAAGTGTGGACTGCTGATCAATGTCCAATGTAGTGTAAATATTAAATCCTCCTGTTCGAATCGCATTCATTTCCAGATCCAATAGATTTGCTGCTTCGCTCAAAACTAAATCCTGGAAATAAGGACCGACCATTTCTTTATCTATTTTTCTAGTTTCTGAGTAGGCAAGCTCTTCTGCTTTAGCATCATTGTATTCTTCATTTGTTATTGCACCATTATCACGCATTACGTTTAAAATGATTGCTTGTCGATTCGAAGCATTTTCCTCATTATTAAACGGAGAATAATAGGTTGGACCTTTAGGAATACCAGCAAGCATCGCCGATTCAGCCAAATCAAGTTTTTCTGCTGACTTATTAAAAAAATACTTACTGGCAGCTTCTACGCCATATGCCCCGTGCCCATAATAAACTGTGTTTAGATAGCCTTCAAGAATCTCCTCTTTGGAATAATACATTTCTAAACGGATTGTATAAAAAGCTTCCTTCAGTTTTCGTGTCCATGTTTTTTCATGGGATAAAAATATATTACGTGCGTATTGCTGTGTCAATGTACTTGCTCCTTCTCTAAGAGTGAGCGATTGAACGTTCTTTACGATTGCTCCAGCAATTCGTTTTAGGTCAAAACCATGATGCTCAAAGAAATGTTGATCCTCAATCAGTAAAGTTGCATCTACAAACGCAGAAGGCATCTCATCCAAATTAAGCCAATATCTATTTCCAAGCCCACTTTCCTCACCGATGACCTCTCCATTGCTACTATAGTAAATTGTATTCTGTTCACTTATCAGTGCAGGTGGACCTAATAGAAAACTAATAAAATAGATTCCTGTTAAAAATAAGCATGCGGAAATAAACATGCCGATAAGAAGTTTTATTATGATTCGATTTTTTCTTTTGAAAAGCAAACGATGTTTCATTATTATTATCCCCATCTAAATGATTGTATTAGTTACATTATGGGAAAGGATAGAAGGAAATAAACTTCTTAACGGAAAATAAAAATAATAGCGTCAAATATAGAAGAAATAAGATAGATATTGAAAACACCTCACACTTACAGATATAATAAGAACACTATATGGTTTTTGAACAAAAGCGAAAGTGCCCGTTTAGCGACGTACGGACTGCGCCCCACGGATGTGGGGTGGTTCGACGTGTCGAACATCCCTTCGTAGGAGATAAAGGAAACTCTCTGGGAGCGTAAGCGAATCGATGTTGACTTTCACCACAAAGGTATAAGTGCTACTATGCCTCTGACCAATCGGCAAGTCTTCTTTATCGTGTCATGAGGTGAGGGAAGTCTCGTTAGGAGCACGGGCACTGTAGCTGGACGTGGCTTTTCTTGTCACGAGAGTGTAAAAGAATATATACTTTACTATTTTTAAATAAAGTTATGAGGCGATTTTATGAATACCGTCCAAAAGAGGGTTAGAATAACCTTGAGCGTAAGGATTAATGATCAAGGGCAGCTGGAAGATAATACATCAACACATATTGGCAACTATTATCGAAAAGGTAAAATGGATGTTCTCACGTATGAAGAGAATATCGAGGACACTGCTACGATTAATAATTTCATTACGATTCAAGCAGATAAAGTAAGTATTAAACGTACTGGTGTTGTATCAATGACACAGAAATTCCGCGCGAATCAAATTACGGAAAATATATACAAGCATCCACATGGAACACTACATATGGAAACTTTCACAGATGCCATAACCCATCAGCAACTGGATGAGAATAATGGGGGGAATTTAAGCATTTCCTATAAAGTGAAACTGAATGGGCAAGAAGAACGTGCTCATGAATTGGTGTTACATTACAAAGAGGAGGACTCACAATGAACGTTTTAGAACAAACGGAAGAAACATTAAAGCAGGAAATTAAGGCCGCCGTTCTTGGGGCAAAGCTTGCGACAGAAGAAGAGCTGCCAACAATTGTATTAGATAAACCGAAAGATAAATCACACGGGGATTTCGCATCTAATATTGCGATGCAGCTTGCGAGAATTGCGAAGAAGGCTCCTCGCCAAATTGCTGATGAGATTGTAGCAACCCTTGATCAATCAAAAGCATCCATTGAAAAGGTAGAGATTGCAGGACCCGGATTCATTAACTTCTTCATGAAAAATGATTTTCTCGGAGAAATCATCCCAACTATTTTAAAAGCAAAAGATGCATACGGAAAAACGGATGCAGGAAAAGGGAAAAGAATTCAGATAGAATTTGTCTCCGTTAATCCAACAGGAGACCTTCATCTAGGACACGCACGCGGTGCGGCGTTTGGTGATGTATTGTGCAATGTGCTCGATGCTGCGGGTTATAATGTTGAACGTGAATATTATATTAATGATGCCGGAAATCAAATCGATAATCTAGGTTTATCTGTTGAGGCACGTTATCTTCAAGAAGTCGGACAGGATGCTGAAATGCCTGAAGACGGTTATCATGGTCAAGCAATCATCGACATTGCAAAAGCGCTTGTAGCGGAGTATGGCGATGAATGGGCAACGAAGGAAAAAGCAGAGCGAATTGAATTTTTCAAGGAATACGGATTAAAAGCATCGCTTGCAAATATTGAAAAAGATTTGGAAGAGTTCGGCGTGCATTTTGACAACTGGTTCTCAGAAAGATCATTATATAAGAATGATAAAATTTCCGATGCCTTAGAAACATTGAAAAATGGCAACCACATTTATGAGCAGGATGGTGCTACATGGTTTAAAACGACAGATCTTGGAGATGACAAGGATCGGGTTTTAATTAAAAAAGATGGTAGCTACACTTACTTCACACCTGACATTGCATATCATAAGGATAAACTGGATCGCGGCTTTGATAAAATAATCAACGTCTGGGGCGCTGACCACCATGGCTATATACCAAGAATGCGTGCAGCAATCCAAGCATTAGGTTATCCAGCAGATAAAATGGAAGTAAAAATTATTCAAATGGTTAACCTTTTTGAAGGCGGAGAAAAGGTTCGCATGAGTAAACGTACAGGGAAAGCAGTTTCCTTAAAAGATTTAATGGAAGAAGTTGGTGTTGATGCAACACGGTACACTTTCATTACACGTTCCAATGATTCACAGCTTGATTTCGACATGGATTTAGCGAGATCACAAACAAATGAAAATCCTGTTTACTATGTTCAGTATGCACATGCAAGAATTTGTACGATGCTGGAACAGGCTAAAAACAAAGGATTTGATATCGATGGAGAATACGATGTATCACGACTAACCGCTGAAAAAGAAGTTGACTTATTAAAGAAACTCGGTGAATTCCCACAAATGATTGCAGATGCAGCAGAAATGGAAACACCGCATAAAGTCACACAATATGTCTTTAATTTAGCAACCCTCTTGCATAGCTTCTATAATGCAGAGAAAGTGCTTGACCAAGATAATCAAGAACAAACAAGTGCCAGAATTGCTCTAATGAAAGCAGTTCGCATTACAATTGAAAATGCATTACAATTAATCGGCGTAACCGCACCAGAGAAAATGTAATATAAAAACACGACTGCTTTTCTATGAGAAAAGTCAGTCGTGTTTTTTGTAGTTCCATTTCTACTATGAGAAAGTTTTTGTACGCTCTAAACTGCCAAATAACCAGTGATGACAAGTTCATAAAGAGTGAGAACTAAGTAGGTGGAAAGTTGATTATAGAGAAGGACAGTCACACTCTTTTAGTCAATGCGGTCTGTCCTTCCAGATGAAAACCGTCTCCGATGGGTCTTTAGAAGTTGCTATTCCCGCAGGAGCTTCTTTTCGGAGCGAATAGCAACGTTCATAGAGAGGAAATGTGATTAGAGGGATAGATATTATATTATCGCACGAACCTAGCGGAGTGTATTTCCGGAGCGATTGGTCCGAGAGCACCTTAAGATATTAATGAGGTCTTAAAGTATACCAATTTAAAAAAACTATAAGAAAAGAACTAATAGTAAAATTAAAAACTCATTGACTGAATAGTCATTCATTGTTAAAGTAGAAATAGAATTTACAAGTAAAATTTTCCTAATAAATGTAATCGCTAACATTAGATGAAAGAAAGGGGAACGAGTTAATGGATACTTTTCTAATAATCAATTGGATCGCATTTCTAGCAATAACAATTTATGCAGTTTATCTATTTATTAAAGTCGTGACCACCCGCATTGCTTATATAAGACTCGGGAAAAAGTCAGCGTTTGATAGCGAGATAAAGCTTAGACTGCAGCGAATCGCCAAAAATGTATTCGGTCAATCAAAACTATTAAAGGATAAGAAATCAGGAATAATTCACGTGATGATGTTCTACGGATTTATCCTTGTGCAATTTGGTGCGATTGATATGTTTATCAAGGGGTTATCACCAGGAAACCATTTGCCCTTTGGCGTCGTGTATCCTGGATTTGTATTTTTCCAAGAACTAGTTACCTTGATGATTCTAGTAGCGGTTGCTGGCGCATTCTATCGCCGCTATATGGAAAAGATTGTCCGGTTAAAACGTGGATTTAAAGCAGGCCTTGTCTTATTATTTATCGGTACGTTGATGGTTTCTGTATTATTTGGAAATGGCATGACACAAATTTGGCTGGAACATGAGGCAACCTGGGCTGAGCCAGTTGCAAGTGTGATAGCTGCTGGATTTAGCTTTCTAACACCAACCACAGCGATGGTGCTGTTTTATATTGCCTGGTGGGTACATACGTTGACATTACTCACATTTTTAGTCTATGTCCCTCAATCGAAGCATGCTCATTTAATTGCTGCACCTGTGAATGTTTTCTTAAGTAAAGAGAAGCCACTAAAATTACAGAAGGTTGATTTTGAAATGGATGAAGAAGAGGAAGAAGAAATTGCTTTCGGTGTTGGAAAAATAGAGG
Organism: Oceanobacillus zhaokaii; assembly: GCF_003352005.1. Lineage (GTDB taxonomy): Bacteria > Bacillota > Bacilli > Bacillales > Amphibacillaceae > Oceanobacillus > Oceanobacillus zhaokaii. Next base: position 3,621,003 of record NZ_CP024848.1, on the reverse strand, counting down.
ATTTCCAGCAGCATCAAATGGTTGATTTCTATGCATGTGTTGAATGTGGCAGATGTACCGATGTATGCCCAGCCAGTGGCACAGGAAAAATGTTGTCGCCGATGGATATTATGATTAAGCTTCGCGACCATTTAACAGAAAAGGGGGCAGCAATAACTGGTAAAACCGCATGGGTACCTTCCTATGCCTTTGCGAATGCAGCAGGTAATCAAGTAAGTGCTGGAGGAGAAGCTGCAGCAACGATTCAGCACGCGAATCTTATTGGTGATGTAATCACTGTAGAAGAACTCTCTGGCTGTACGACCTGTGGTAATTGTCAGGATGCATGTCCTGTAAATAATGAGCATGTTGGCACGATCCTTGATATGCGCCGTTATCTAGTCATGACAGAAGGGAAAATGGATACGGATGCCCAACGTGCAGTTACGAACATTGAACGCCAAGGAAATCCATGGGGCCTATCCAAGAAGGACAGGATTAAATGGCGTGAGGAGGATGAATCTGTAACTATCCCGACAGTGAAAGAACTGCAAAAGGAAGGAAAAGATTTTGAATATCTTTTCTGGGTTAGCTCGATGGGGTCTTATGATAGTCGTAGCCAGAAAATTGCACTCGCCTTTGCAAAACTAATGAATCAGGCAGGTATTAGCTTCGCAATCCTTGGAAATACAGAAACAAATTCAGGAGATACTGCTCGCAGAATTGGCAATGAGTTCTTATTCCAGGAAATTACGGAGAAGAATATTAAGACCTTTACAAAATATGATGTGAAGAAAATTGTTACGATTGATCCACATGCATTTAATCTATTTAAAAATGAATATCCAGATTTTGGTTTCAAGGCAGAAGTATATCATCATACACAATTGTTATATGACCTTGTGAAATCTGGTAAACTGCGACCACAGCGGGAAATAAATGAAAGACTGACATACCATGATTCTTGTTATTTAGGTAGATATAACGGTGTTTATGATCCGCCAAGGGAAATATTACAAACTATTCCTGGTCTGGAAGTAGTTGAAATGGACCGCAGTCGTGAAAATGGAATGTGCTGTGGTGCTGGTGGCGGATTGATGTGGACAGAAGAAACGACAGGAAACCGAATCAATGTTGCACGAACAGAGCAGGCGCTTGCTGTTCAGCCGACGATGATTTCTACGGCTTGCCCATTCTGTTTAACGATGATTACAGATGGAACGAAGGCGAAAGAAGTGGAGGAAGATATAAGTACAATGGATGTTGCTGAGATTCTGGCATTATCCGTTTTCACTGAAGAGGAAGAGAAAATAGCTTAGAAAGCGTTTATTCTGTAAAATAGAGAGAGGGGCATCCCTCTGTTTTTAGGGAAATATTGAGCGAGCGTTCAATCAATAAATAGGTATTTAAAAAAGATAGACTGATATAAATATAAAATGATAGAAAAGGATGATGAAGTTATGAGAAAATCTGTTATTGTTTCTGGTGCTAGAACACCGTTTGGTAAATTTGGAGGGGCATTAAAGTCGTTAACTGCTGTACAGCTAGGTGGAAAAACAATTCAAGAAGCGGTAAATCGTGCAGGATTGCAAGGCTCGGAGATTGATGAAGTAATCATGGGAACGGTTTTACAAGGTGGGCAAGGGCAAATCCCTTCACGTCAAGCAGCAAGAGAGGCCGGACTGCCTTGGGAAGTGAAAACGGAAACGATTAATAAAGTATGTGCTTCTGGTATGCGCAGTGTAACACTTGCAGATCAATTGATTCGCTTAGGTGAAGAAGATGTAATTGTTGCTGGTGGCATGGAGAGCATGAGCAATGCACCTTATTATCTGCCAGACGCAAGGTGGGGCAATCGCATGGGAGATAAAACCGTAAAAGATATGATGATCAGTGATGGATTAACTTGTACTTTCACAGGTGTGCACATGGGGAATTACGGTAATTCAACTGCAGAAGAATTTGGATTAACAAGAGAAGCGCAGGATGAATGGTCTTACCGTAGTCATAAGCTAGCAAACAAAGCAATTGAAGAAGGAAAGTTTGCAGAGGAAATTGTGCCAATTGAGGTGCCACAGCGAAAAGGAGATCCGATTGTTGTAGTAAAGGACGAAGCACCACGTAAAGATACAACGATTGAAAAATTAGCCTCATTACGACCTGCATTCGATAAAGACGGAACGATTACAGCTGGGAATGCTCCAGGGGTAAATGATGGTGCATGTGCATTTGTTGTCATGTCAGACGAAAAAGCAGAGGAACTTGGAAAAACACCACTGGCAACTATTTTAAGTCATGCCGAAGTAGCGGTAGAAGCGAAGAATTTCCCACAAACACCGGGACTGGTAATTAATAAGCTATTAGAAAAGACAGGACACTCAATTGACGACATTGACTTATTCGAGATTAATGAAGCATTTGCTGCAGTGTCACTTGCGAGCAGTCAAATTGCTGGAATAGACCATGAGAAGATTAATGTAAATGGTGGAGCAGTTGCATTAGGGCATCCAATTGGTGCGAGTGGTGCAAGAATCATTTTAACATTAATTCATGAACTGAAACGCCGAGGTGGTGGTCTAGGAATTGCAGCAATCTGCAGTGGTGGAGGTCAAGGAGACGCTATCCTGATTGAAGTGGCTGGGGAATAAAGATTTAGTTTAGGAAAGATGGATGAGCGCTTATGATTCATGAGCTTTCGAGGCTTCAGGAATGAGCGCTCTACTCCACTTCTAAATCTCCGGAATCTTAAGCAAGGAGGCAATCATTATGTCAATTAATAAAATAATGGTAATTGGTGCTGGTCAAATGGGTGCAGGAATTGCCCAAGTTTGTGCACAATCCGGGTTTGATGTACTGCTGTACGACTTAAATGAGAAAGCACTCAATAAAGGAATGAATATTATCGAGAAGTTACTGTTTCGAGCAGTAGAAAAGGAACGAATGACAGAAACGGAGAGGGACGGAGCTTTAAGAAGACTAACTCCCTCCAACCAGCTACAAGATGCGGCAACCTGTGATCTCATCATTGAGGCAGTAATTGAAAGTATGGAAGTTAAATCCAAAGTATTTCGTGAACTTGATGAAATTGCACCAAAGCACGCTATTTTAGCATCGAATACTTCTTCACTGCCGATTACGGAACTTGCAGCAGTAACAAATCGACCAGACCAAGTAATTGGCATGCATTTTATGAATCCAGTTCCTGTTATGAAGCTAGTGGAAATTATTCGAGGCCTGCAAACGAGTGATGAGACCTACCTGGCAATTGAAGCAGTAGGTAAGAAGCTGCAAAAAACCTCTGTTGAAGTAAATGATTTTCCCGGATTTGTTTCCAATCGAATTCTTATGCCAATGATTAATGAAGCGATTTATACTGTCTATGAAGGAGTTGCATCACCAGCAGATATTGATACAGTCATGAAACTCGGAATGAACCATCCGATGGGACCGCTAACGCTGGCAGATTTTATTGGACTTGATACTTGTTTATCAATTATGGAAGTGCTTTATGAAGGATTTGGTGACAGTAAATACCGTCCATGTCCACTGCTCAGAAAATATGTCAAAGCAGGTTGGTTAGGTAAGAAATCCGGCAGAGGCTTTTACGAATATAGTTAAAAGAGAGACCAAATATTGGAGGGCACCAAGATGGATCTTAATTTTTCAGCTGAACAAGAAATGATTCAGAAACTTGTTCGGGAATTCGCACAAAAGGAAATCTCACCAGAAATCGAACGAATGGAAGCTGAAGATCGATTTCCCATAGAAATCGTCGAGAAAATGGGAGCGCTTGGATTAATGGGTATTCCAATTCCCGAAAATTATAGTGGAAGTGGAATGGATTATACATCTTATATAATTACGATTCATGAGCTTTCAAAAGTAAGCGCTACCATTGGGGTGGTGTTATCAGTCCACACCTCTGTTGGTACAATACCTATTTTACATTTTGGTACAGAGGAGCAGAAGAAGCATTATATCCCAAAGCTTGCCACGGGCCAATATCTTGGTGCATTCGCTTTAACGGAACCCGGGGCGGGATCAGATGTAAAAAGTATGAAGACAATAGCGAAAAAGAAAAACGATCAATATATTTTAAATGGTTCCAAGGTGTTCATAACAAATGGCGGTGTGGCAAATACGTATATCGTTTTTGCTAGAACAAATAATGACAAAGCAACAAATGAGGTCAGTGCATTTATTATTGAAAAAGATACTCCAGGACTGATAATCGGCAAAAAAGAGAAGAAAATGGGACTCCATGGCTCAAGTACGGTGCAACTAACCTTTGATAACTGTATCGTACCGAAAGAACAGCTCTTAGGGGGCGAGGGAGAAGGTTTCCAAATTGCGATGGCCAATTTAAATGTTGGTCGAATTGGCATTGCTGCACAAGCACTAGGTATTGCGGAAGCAGCACTTGAATATGCCGTAAAGTATGCGAAAGAAAGAGAGCCGTTTGGAAAAACAATCGCAGAGAATCAAGGGATCTCCTTTAAATTAGCAGATATGGCGACAGAGGTTGAAGCGGCCAAATTATTAGTCTACCATGTCGCATCGTTAGTGGAACGGAATATTGATTGTGGCAAAGAAGCTTCGATGGCGAAAATGTATGCATCGAAAACCGCAATGAGAACAGCGATTGAAGCAGTACAAATTCTAGGTGGCTATGGGTACACGAGGGATTACCCAGTCGAAAGATTTTTTAGAGATGCAAAAGTAACGCAAATATATGAAGGTACAAATGAAATTCAGCATATCGTTATTGCAAAGCATTTACTAAAAGCATAAATAGCTTGTTTTTAGAAATGGATGAAGGGGGAACATTTATGAATTTCCAGCTGACAGAAGAACAGGAAATGCTCCGAAAGATGGTTCGAGATTTTGCCAAAAAAGAAGTTGAACCCACTGCAGCGGAACGAGACGAAGAAGAGCGCTTTGACCGAGTAATTTTTGATAAAATGGCAGCGCTTGGTTTAACGGGGATACCATGGCCTGAAGAATATGGAGGGATAGCTGCAGATTATGTCAGCTACGTTATTGCGGTAGAGGAACTCTCGAAGGTTTGTGCATCAACAGGTGTTACATTGTCTGCACACTTATCACTTGCAAGCTGGCCAATTTACAAATATGGAAACGAAGAGCTAAAGAAGAACTTCTTAACCCGATTAGCAACAGGTGAGGCACTTGGCGCTTACGCCTTATCAGAGCCTGGTGCTGGAAGTGACGTTGCTGCAATGAATACAACAGCAAAAGCTGATGGTGAACATTATGTATTAAACGGCAATAAGGTTTGGATTACGAATGGCGGTGTGGCAGATTTATACATTGTATTTGCTAAAACCGATACAGATGCTAAGCATAAAGGAATTAGCGCATTTGTTATTGAGAAGGGAACAAAAGGGTTTACTTTCGGAAAAAAAGAGAAGAAATTAGGTATTCGTTCTTCACCGACAACGGAATTAATTTTTGAAAATTGCCGTGTACCAAAGAGGAATATGCTTGGCGAAGAAGGTGATGGATTTAAAATTGCCATGACAACGCTTGACGGTGGGCGAAATGGAATTGCCGCACAAGCTCTTGGAATAGCACAAGGTGCGCTAGACGCTGCAGTAAAATATGCAAAAGAACGTGAGCAATTTGGCAAGCCGATAGCTCATAATCAAGGAATTTCATTCAAGCTCGCAGATATGGCGACTGAAATTGAAGCTGCGAGACTATTAACCTATCAAGCTGCCTGGCTGGAATCTGCTGGACAGCCATATGGGAAGGCATCCGCCATGTCTAAGCTTTTTGCTGGAGATGTAGCGATGCGAACAACAGTAGAAGCTGTGCAAGTATTTGGCGGATATGGCTATACAAAAGACTATCCAGTCGAACGCTACATGCGCGATGCAAAAATCACACAAATCTACGAAGGAACGAATGAAATACAACGACTCGTTATTGGACGTATGTTGACGAAAAGTTGATTTAAAAGTGCGGACAAGTGACAATTATGTCTTCGAATCTAGACAGTCGTTGCAAATTACACGCGAGTCTGGAGTATGTTTCTACAATCAATGCTTAAAGTTAGCGGGTTTGTCATTCTTTTGTTTCTAGAATCTACTCTACCTTCAGCGGAAGAAATACACGAAGACTCCTGCGGGGAGAAGAGTCTAGGTGAGACTTCGAAGTGCGTAGCACAAGAAGGCTCACCAGCTCCCCGCGGAAAGCGTAGTGTATTTCTGGAGCGACGGCCAAGGAACCGAATATCGTCCTAAGTTAGTTCGCAGTTTATATATAAATAGCAACAAACAATATGAATGGAGTCTAATTCGTAAAGAAGGAAGGGGCAGATTGATAAAATGATGCAAGATAAAATCCTTTCCACTGTTAAAGACCAGGAGTTAATTAAAAAGCGTCGAGATCAAATGATCAAAGGTGCAATTTCACTTTTTAAAGAAAAAGGCTTCCATCGCACGACAACGAGAGAGATAGCAAAAGCGTCGGGCTTTAGTATCGGCACACTTTATGAATACATTCGAACGAAAGAGGATGTACTCTATTTTACTTGTGACGCCATTTACGATCAGGTACGAAAACATTTGGAAAAAGCATTTCATTTAGAAAATCCATCGCTGGAAAGTTTGGTTTCTGTAATCAAATCTTATTTTTATTTAATGAATGAAATGCAGGAAGAAATTCTTATTCTCTACCAAGAGGTCAAATCACTAAAAAAAGAAACAAGAGAATATATTCTTAAAAAAGAACTAGTAATGGTGGAAATGCTAGAACAAATTATATTCGCTTGCGCTCCACAAGAAAAATCGAAGGAAGAAGTGGCACTCTTAGCAAATAATATATTTGTTCAAGGACAAATGTGGGCATTTAGAAGATGGATTTTGCAAAGGCAATCGACTATAGAGGCATATACGGAAAGACAAATTAAATTTCTTTTAAAATCATTAGCATAGGAAAAAGCCTAACTAGTTAAGAAAGTATAAATACGTTTCTAAAAGGTCTTGAAAATAAGGGGGAGCAAGATGGAACAAGTGAAGGTTTATCGACCGACAAATCCTGTTCGTTTTATTACTTCATCAAGTTTATTTGATGGGCATGATGCTTCTATTAATATTATGCGGAGAATTTTACAATCTAGTGGAGCAGAAGTTATTCATTTAGGACATAACCGGTCAGTAGAGGAAGTTGTTCATGCTGCAATCCAGGAGGATGTTCAAGCAATCGCCATATCCTCTTATCAAGGCGGTCATGTTGAATATTTTAAATATATGGTTGATTTATTAAAGGAACTTGGGGCAGAGCATATTAAAATTTACGGTGGTGGTGGGGGTGTCATCATCCCGCGTGAAATTAAGGAACTACATGCTTACGGTGTTGATTGGATTTTTTCTCCAGAAGATGGAAGGAAAATGGGGCTGCAAGGGATGATTAATCGCATGCTAGAGGAAAGTGATTTTATTCCACCGATTGAAGTAGAAAAGGATCTCGATGCTTTAGTGAAAGGTGATCGACAGGCCATCGCAAAATTTATTACGTTTGTCGAGAGTGAAGCAGGTGATTCAGATGAGAAGCAGCGTGTCCTGAAAATATTAAAGGAAAAAGGCAATGAAAATATCCCTGTTCTTGGAATTACTGGGACAGGTGGTTCTGGGAAAAGCTCGTTAACAGATGAACTGATTCGACGGTTTATCAATGAGATTCCCGATAAGAAGGTCGCAATTATTTCGATTGACCCAACAAAACGAAAAACAGGAGGTGCCTTGCTCGGTGATCGGATTCGGATGAATGCAATTTTCACTGATCGGGTTTACATGCGTTCCCTTGCTACACGTAATTCAAGAACCGAGCTCTCGACAGCTATTCAGGATGTAATCGATGTACTTCGTGCATCTGGCATTGATTTTATCATCATTGAAACGAGTGGAATTGGTCAGGGTGATGCTGCCATTACAGAAATTACGGATCTTTCGATGTACGTCATGACAGCAGAATTTGGTGCACCTACACAATTAGAGAAGATTGATATGATTGATTATGCTGACTTCATCGTCATTAATAAGTATGAGCAAAATGGTTCTGAAGATGCACTGAACCAAGTAAGAAAACAATATGAACGGAGTCACATGCTGTTTCAGCAGGATAAAGTAAAATTTCCTGTGTTTGGTACAATTGCAAGTCAGTTTAATGATTCAGGAACAAACGCACTATTTGCCTCCCTGATTGATACATTGAATGAAAAATATCAGTGGAATGAAACGGTAGATTTTGATCGGCATACTATTGCAGAAAAGCAAAACATGATTATCACAAATGATCGTCGACACTATCTTCGGGAAATTGCCACCCACATTCGGACGTACCATGATAATGTTAGAAAGCAGAGCGAGATTGCCAGAAAGCTTTACCAGCTTGAAGGAACAATGAAAATTTTTGGCGAGGAATATAGCAAAGAAGAATTCAAACAAACGTTTGACCAAGATATTCAAAAAGTTAAACAAACGTTTGATCAATTTCGTAAAACCCTTGACCCAGCAGCGAAAGCCCTGCTTGATACCTGGGATGACCTCCAAGAAAGTTATAATCAAGAAACAATGACCTTCACTGTTCGTAATAAAGAAATTTCTATGGATATCGTCACAGAATCATTATCTGGATTGAAAATCCCTAAGGTAGCTTTTCCGAAATTTAATGATTGGGGAGAAAGACTAACATGGCTAATGGAAGAAAATGTGCCAGGTGCTTTTCCATTTACAGCTGGCGTATTTCCTTTCAAACGGCAAGGCGAAGACCCGACAAGACAGTTTGCTGGTGAAGGAACACCAGAAAGAACGAACCGACGTTTTCATTATTTATCGAAAAATGATGAAGCTAAACGGCTTTCAACTGCATTTGATTCGGTAACATTATACGGGGAAGATCCTGCACATCGTCCTGATATTTTTGGAAAGGTCGGTGAGAGTGGAGTAAATATCGCAACCTTGGACGATATGAAAAAGCTCTATGCTGGCTTTGACCTGACCGACCCGCTAACTTCTGTTTCGATGACGATTAATGGGCCTGCACCAATCATTTTGGCGATGTATTTCAATACAGCAATTGATCAACAAGTTGCCAAATTTGAAGAGGAACAGGGACGTGAGCTTAGTAAGAATGAATATGAGACAATAAAGAAGGATACCATTCGAGTCGTTCGTGGCACAGTCCAGGCAGATATTCTAAAAGAAGATCAAGGCCAGAATACATGTATTTTCTCAACAGAATTTGCACTGCGAATGATGGGAGATATTCAACAGTATTTTATCGATCATCAAGTCCGAAATTATTATTCAGTATCTATTTCTGGATATCACATTGCTGAAGCTGGTGCGAACCCAATCACACAACTTGCATTTACCCTAGCAAATGGCTTTACGTACGTTGAATATTATTTAAGCAGAGGAATGGATATAAATAAATTTGCACATAACCTCTCGTTCTTTTTCTCTAATGGATTGGATCCAGAATATACAGTGATTGGAAGAGTGGCACGTAGAATTTGGGCAATTACGATGCGTGACAAATACGGTGCAAATGAACGTAGTCAAAAATTAAAATATCATGTGCAAACGTCTGGAAGATCCTTGCATGCACAGGAAATTAATTTCAATGATATTCGGACGACACTCCAAGCATTACTCGCGATTCAGGATAATACAAATTCGCTGCATACGAACGCCTATGATGAAGCAATTACGACGCCGACAGAGGAATCAGTTAGACGGGCAATGGCGATTCAGATGATTATTAACAAGGAATATGGTCTTGGAAAAAATGAAAATGCATTACAAGGTTCCTTCATCATTGATGAACTAACGGACCTTGTCGAAGAAGCCGTCCTCCAGGAATTTGAGAAAATGAATGATCGTGGTGGAGTGCTTGGAGCGATGGAACGACAATATCAACGCGGTAAAATTCAGGAAGAATCCCTTTATTATGAAAGAAAAAAGCATTCGGGTGAATTACCAATTATCGGTGTAAACACATACTTGAATCCAAATCCACCAACATCGGAAGAAGTTGATTCCATGGAGCTTGCACGTGCAACAAATGAGGAAAAGGAGCACCAAATTACAGAGTTAAATATATTTAAGAAAAAAAATAAAGCTGATGTTGACGAAGCACTAAAACAATTAAAAGTAATTGCAGCAGCAGGTGGAAACACATTCCAAGCATTAATGGAAACCGTAAAAGTAGCAAGTCTAGGCCAAATAACCAATGCACTCTACGAAGTCGGAGGACAGTATAGGAGGAATATGTAATTAAGAAAAGTGAAGGCGACTGCCCAAAAGCGGACGCATAAGCAAGAGACCGTAAAGCACACGGTTTTTGTGCTTGGAGTGTCAATTGCTTATGACGGTAGCTTTTAGGAGCCTGAACTAGACAAGGAAAAGTATAGCGGGCTTGCCCAGCGACGGAGGGCAGAGACAAGGGACCGTAGAGTGGCGGTCTATCCACTCGGAGTGTCCATTGACTATGACCATAGTCGGTAGCCCACGCGAAACTGGACAAGGAAAAGTATAGCGGGCTTGCCCAGCGACGGAGGGCAGAGACAAGGGACCGTAGAGTGGCGGTCTATCCACTCGAAGTGTCCATTGACTATGACCATAGTCGGTAGCCCACGCGAAACTGGACAAAGAAAAGTGGAGGCGACTGCCCAAAAGCGGACGCATAAGCAAGAGACCGTAAAGCACACGGTTTTTGTGCTCGGAGTGTCCATTGCTTATGACGGTAGCTTCTAGGAGCCTGAACTAGACAAGGAAAAGTGAAGGCGACTGCCCAAAAGCGGACGCATAAGCAAGAGACCGTAAAGCACGTGGTTTTTGTGCTTGGAGTGTCCATTGCTTATGACGGTAGCTTTTAGGAGCCTGAACTAGACAAAGAAAAGTGAAGGCGACTGCCCAAAAGCGGAAGTGAAATCAGTTCTTTCGATTGTATTTTTCATCAAAAGTTGAGAAGTAATCTATACTTCCAACTTTTTTGTTTTAGAATGATAGCATAATCATTCTAAAAATGATTATAATGGATGTATGTTTATTTTATATGAAAAATGTTATAGTATAGTATGGATAAAATTGAATTCATTGTTAAATAACTATGCGATAATGCTAGCATTATATAAGTAAAGGGAGTGCATGACCGTGAGCTTAAAAGATCTTAGCCACGAGGAAATAAAAGGAATGTCATTAATAGAATTAACTGGGTTGATTTTAAAAGATGAAAAAAAAGCCCTGCATTTTAATGAAATTTTCGATAGAATTTCCGAGTTGAGAGAGTTTTCGAAAAAAGATAAGGAAAAGAAAATAGCTCAATTCTACACAGATATGAATATTGATGGTCGCTTTACGACAATCGGTTCAAATATGTGGGGATTAAGAAGCTGGTATCCTGTAGAACAACAAGATGAAGAAGTACATGCTCCGGTGAAAAAGAAGAAGACATCTGCGAAGAAGAAGAAAACTCCAATTGAAAAAGATGTTGCCTTTGATGACGAGCTTGGTGAATTGGAAGATGAGGACGATTTAGACTTAGACGACGAGATTATCGATGATGAGGATCTAGATGTTGAAGATGAAGATCTAGATAATTTCATCGAGGATTTCGATGATGAAGAAATGGAAGAAGACGAAGAATTATAATTTGTTTAGGCAGCTTGACTTTTTAAAGCTCTATGAGTAGAATTTTACTTGGGCTCTATAAATTATAAATTCTAATGCGTTTCCCCGAAGGATGGGGGAGACGCTTTTGTTTTTTAATATAAGGGTAATACGTATCGTGTTAGTTTAGCTTCCTAGTAATTTTAGGGACTTATATTCGTACCTTTTTAGGTAATTATGGACTAAAGTGTAACAGTGGTTATTACTTAAAGGCTTGGTAACATCCAGGTTTGCGAATTATAAACGAATAAAATTCAATATCATAGTAAGGAAAGAGGGATTCATCGTGACGAAGTATATTTTTGTTACAGGTGGTGTAGTTTCTTCCTTGGGAAAAGGAATAACCGCTGCATCATTAGGACGTTTATTAAAAAATCGAGGGTTAAAGGTAACACTTCAAAAATTTGATCCATACATTAATGTTGACCCAGGAACAATGAGCCCTTATCAGCATGGGGAAGTATTTGTTACTCATGATGGTGCGGAAACAGATCTTGATTTAGGACATTATGAACGTTTTATTGACAATGATTTAAATAAATATAGCAATATTACAACAGGAAAAGTATATTCTAACGTTATTCGCAAAGAGCGACGTGGTGATTATCTTGGTGGTACGGTACAAGTAATTCCGCATATTACGAATGAAATAAAAGACCAGGTATATCGTGCGGGAGAAGCTACGAAGGCTGATGTCGTAATTACGGAAATTGGCGGAACTGTTGGTGATATTGAATCATTACCATTCCTTGAAGCGATTCGACAGGTTAAAAAAGAAGTTGGCCGTGATAGTGTAATGTACGTACATTGTACGCTTATTCCGTACATTAAAGCTGCTGGTGAAATGAAAACAAAGCCAACACAGCATAGTGTGAAAGAATTGCGTTCATTAGGAATTCAGCCAAATGTTGTTGTTTTACGTACGGAATATGAAGTAAGCAAAGAAATGAAAGAAAAGATCTCTTTATTCTGTGATATTGATGTAAATGCTGTAATCGAAATGCCAGATGCAGATACACTTTATCAGATTCCTTTGATATTACAAGATCAACAGCTCGACCAATTAGTTTGTGATCATTTTGGTTTAGATTGTGGTCCTGCTGAAATGACAGAATGGATAGAACTTGTTAATAAAGTGAGAAATCTATCGAAAACCGTTGATATTGGATTAGTTGGCAAGTATGTAGAACTGCCGGATGCTTACCTATCTGTTGTCGAATCATTAAAGCATGCTGGATATGTGTATGACGCAGATATTAATATCCATTGGATTAATTCTGAGCAATTGGATAAAGATGCAATTGAGCAGGAGTTAGCAAATGTTGATGGAATTATCGTACCAGGCGGATTTGGAAACAGAGGAATTGATGGCAAGATAGAAGCGATTCGTTATGCACGTGAAAATAAAATTCCCTTCTTCGGAATTTGTCTCGGCATGCAGTTAGCTTCTGTTGAATTTGCACGTAATGTTGTTGGCTTAGAAGGAGCTCATTCTGCTGAAATCGATCCAAGCACACCGCATCCAGTGATCGATTTATTACCAGAGCAAAAAGATATCCTAGACCTTGGTGGAACGCTGCGACTCGGTGCATATGAATGTAAGCTTAAGGATGGTACAAAGGCGAAAGCGGCATATGATGGGGCAGATTCTGTCGAAGAACGCCATCGTCATCGTTATGAATTTAATAATGTTTATCGTGAACAAATGGAAGAAAAAGGATTTATCTTCTCTGGGACAAGCCCAGACGGCCGATTAGTGGAAACTATTGAAATACAAGACCACCCATGGTTCGTTGCGTGTCAATTCCACCCAGAATTCACATCACGACCAACAAGAGCACAAGGTCTATTCAAAGGCTTTATTGAAGCATCTGTTGAATACAATAGCAATTAAAACTTAAACCTCGATTAAGGAAGTCTATTCCTTAACCGAGGTTTTTTTATCGATAACCGTATTCTAAAAGTATGGGAGTGAAGTTACTAGTCTCACTAAAAAATCTGTTTCTTTTATAAAGTACGGGAGGAAAATCATTAGTTGATGTAAAGTGCGAACAAATGACAATTGTGATTTAGGATTTGGCAAGCAATTGCTATTCATACACAAGTCTCCAGTATTTTTCTACACACAACGTCGATTGTTAGTGGGTTTGCCATTCTTTTTCTACTAGATTTTGCACTATAACCAGCGAAGTGTATTTTCGGAGCGTCGGCCAAGGAAGCAAATACATCCTAGGTTAGTTCGCAGTTTATCTAAACTCTATACAAATACATAAGGAAGACTTCTTAGTCCTAATATGCATAGCAATAGGATAAATTGTCTAAACAGCAATCAACTATTAATAATTTATCCGAATTGTAAAAAAAATTACAATACAAAATTTGCCATATTTTGCAGGAATAAAGAGAAGAAATATCGAACCTTAGTGTAATAGGATGAATCTATGCTGTAGGGGGCGATTAGAATTCATATCAAAAGAATCTTAGTAATAGACGATCAACCAGGAATCCGATTATTGCTGACTGATATCCTAAGCAGTGAAGGATACCAAATAATGACAGCGGCAACAGGAAAAGAGGCACTAGATAAAATCTATTCGAATACCTTTGATCTCATTATTTTAGATTATAATATACCAATTATTGATGGGGCAAAGCTATTAGAGACACTGGAAAAAGAGAAAAAAGAAGTCTCAGCTATTGTTATTAGTGGGTTAACCGAAAAAATCATGGACAAAGTAAATCAAAGTAAATCAGTAAAAAGGGTAATAGCAAAGCCATTTAATATCAGTGATTTTCGTCAGCAAGTCAATGCAATTCTACTAGAAACGGAATAATAACGGTTTCCTGAATATTTAAGTTATAGCTAAATTGTTGCACCTGTCTCTCGTACTTGGTATTCTAAGAGTGTAAAAAAAATTTAGGTAGATGAATCGTACTTATCTAAAGGAGGAAATGTAATGCCGTTAGTATCAATGAAAGAAATGCTAGAAAAAGGGAAAGAAAATGGCTATGCAGTAGGACAGTTCAATATCAATAACTTGGAATATATTCAAGCTATTTTACAAGCAGCGGAAGAAGAAAAATCACCAGTAATTCTTGGGGTTTCTGAAGGTGCAGGAAAATATATGGGCGGTTTCAATGTAGTAGTAGCAATGGTTAAATCTTTAATGGAATCATATGGTACAACAGTGCCAGTTGCAATTCATTTAGATCACGGATCAAGCTTTGAAAAAGTTGCACAAGCAATCCACGCTGGATTCACATCTGTAATGATCGATGCATCACATTCTCCAATCGATGAAAACATCGCAATTACTAAACAAGTTGTTGAGCTAGCACATATCCATGGTGTTTCTGTTGAGGCAGAAGTAGGTACTGTTGGTGGAGAAGAAGATGGCGTAATCGGCGGAATTAACTACGCAGATCCAAACGAATGTAAACGTCTTGTATCTGAAGCTGGCGTTGATTGCTTAGCACCTGCACTAGGTTCAGTACATGGACCATACCAAGGTGAACCTAACCTAGGATACAAAGAAATGGAAGAAATCTTGAATCTTGTAAATGTTCCATTGGTACTTCATGGCGGAACAGGAATTCCTACAAAAGATATCCAAAAAGCAATTTCTTTAGGAACTGCAAAAATTAACGTAAACACTGAAAACCAAATTGCACAAACAAATGCTGTTCGTGAAACACTTGCAGCTAAACCAGATATTTATGATCCACGTAAATACTTAGGACCAGGTACAGAAGCAATTAAAGAAACAGTAAAAGGCAAGATGCGCGAATTCGGCTCATCACAACAAGCATAAGAATAATATATTATTAACATCAGCAATGGAGTGAGTTCTCACTCTGGCTGGTGTCTTGTTACATACACTTTTCAAAATATTTCGCTAAAATCATTACCGTTTTGTAATTTAGATTAGTAATTAAGAAAGTATAAAAAATATTTCTTACTAGGCTGTCACCGAAAAGCTTGGTTAAACCTTAGTTTTCTAAAATTATAATCATAATGGGGGAATAAAAATGAAATTCTTTATTGATACAGCAAATATTGATGAAATCCGTTCAGCAAATGCACTAGGCGTCCTTGCGGGTGTCACTACAAATCCAAGTCTTGTAGCGAAAGAGAAAGATGTATCATTTCACGATCGTTTAAGAGAAATTACGGAGGAAGTATCTGGATCTGTAAGTGCAGAAGTTATTTCTGAAGATGCAGAAGGAATGATAAGTGAAGGGAAGGAATTAGCAGCAATTGCACCCAATATCACCGTTAAAGTTCCCATGACATTAGAAGGACTAAAAGCAGTAAAAGCTTTCCACGATCTTAATATTAAAACAAACGTAACATTAATCTTCAATGCTAACCAAGCACTTCTAGCTGCACGTGCAGGGGCAACCTATGTATCTCCATTTTTAGGTCGTCTAGATGATATTGGGCATAACGGAATGGACTTAATTGCAACGATTGCGGAAATTTTTGATCGTCATGATATTAAGACAGAAATTATCGCTGCATCCATTCGTCATCCATTACATGTTATCGATGCTGCATTAAATGGTGCACATATTGCAACAATTCCATACAACGTATTAGGACAACTTGTTAAACATCCATTAACAGACCAAGGAATCGAAAAATTTCTAGCAGACTGGAATAAATAAAACTAATGGTATGAATAACTTTAATTTGTAAAAACTAAAAGTAGAGTCCCATTAAGTAACGTACAGCTTGTTGAATATAGATATTTATTAACCAAGTATGAAAGTTTATCATATTTTTTATGCAAAAAGTGTAACCAAGGATGTTAGAGGGATCATACATCATAAGAATTACAGAAACGAGGCAAATCGAACGGGGCAATCTCTGAGTCGGCAACTCGTTATTTATATCTCCAACTAATTATCCTGACTTTTCTCCTCAACTATTTACGGACATGAGTGTGATTTCATTAATCAATTTGATGAAATCAATTTCGCTTTTTTACGAATAGGGTATTTGTATTAGGTGTCGGCTATGTCTTTGTTTCCAAAAAGTAAAAAGAAATGACGTGTGTTCAAATTTGATTTGAACAACCTCTAAAAGCGGGGTTATTTATATGCAAAAGATGTTAATTGAAGGTGGCCATACATTAAATGGCATGGTACGAATAAGTGGTGCCAAAAATAGTGCTGTTGCTTTGTTACCAGCATCCATATTAGCGGATTCTCCAGTTACCTTGGAAGGACTTCCGGAAATTTCTGATGTTCATACATTAGGAGATTTACTAGAAGAAATTGGTGGTCAAGTATCATATAATGGACAAGCAATGACAATCAATCCAGAAAATATGGTTGCAATGCCATTGCCAAATGGGAAAGTGAAGAAGCTTCGCGCATCTTATTATTTCATGGGTGCAATGCTTGGTAAATTTAATAAGGCAGTAATTGGTCTTCCTGGAGGTTGTTATTTAGGACCACGTCCGATTGATCAGCATATTAAAGGCTTCGAAGCACTAGGTGCGGAAGTCACGAATGAGCAAGGTGCAATTTATTTGCGAGCAAAGGAATTAAGAGGCGCAAGAATTTATTTGGATGTTGTTAGTGTTGGTGCAACAATCAATATTATGCTTGCAGCAGTTAAAGCAAAAGGTAAAACGATTATTGAGAATGCTGCAAAGGAACCAGAAATTATCGATGTCGCAACATTGTTAACGAATATGGGAGCAAAGATTAAGGGTGTAGGTACAGATGTTATTCGAATTGAGGGTGTACCAACACTTCATGGCTGCAAGCATACGATTATCCCTGACCGAATTGAAGCAGGCACATATGCGATTGCGGCAGCAGCTCAAGGTGAAGAAGTAATCATCGATAATGTAATTACAAGGCATATTGAATCCCTGCTCGCTAAACTTAGAGAAATGGGTGTATCAATTGAAGAAAGCGATGAACAATTGTTAATCAGACCACAAAGACAACTAAAAAGCGTGGATATCAAAACATTAGTTTACCCAGGATTTCCTACAGATCTCCAGCAGCCTTTTACATCATTATTGACAAGAGCAACAGGGACTGGGGTCTTAATCGATACAATCTACTCTGCTCGACTAAAGCATATTGATGAATTAAGAAGGATGAATGCAACAATTAAAGTTGAGGGTGGATCGGTAATTGTCTCAGGACCAGCCCAATTAGAAGGTGCAAAAGTAAAAGCGAGTGATTTACGTGCAGGTGCATCATTAATTGTAGCTGGACTTATGGCAAATGGAATAACAGAGATAACGGGCTTAGAGCATATTGATAGAGGCTATGAGAATATTACAGAGAAACTTATTGGCCTCGGTGCAAGAGTATGGAGAGAAGAGATGACCGAAAAGGAAGTTATTCAATTTCAGAACTCATAATGTGAAGCCTCATTAATAATAATCCAATTGTAAGCCTTATTTAATAAAGTAATTCTTTTGGGATGAGAATATTTTATTAAAAAGGGAGAGATACATTATGGAAAGAAGTTTATCAATGGAAATCGTTCGCGTTACTGAGGCAGCTGCATTATCATCTGCACGTTGGATGGGTAGAGGTGTAAAGGATGAGGCAGATGATGCCGCAACTACAGCAATGCGCTCGGTCTTCGATACCATTCCGATGCGAGGAACTGTCGTGATTGGTGAGGGAGAAATGGATGAAGCGCCGATGCTATATATTGGTGAGAAGCTTGGAACAGGTGATGGGCCAGGTGTTGACGTTGCTGTTGATCCATTAGAAGGAACCGATATTGTTGCTCAAGGATCATGGAACGCCCTGTCTGTTATTGCAATTGCGGATAGAGGTTCGCTGTTACATGCACCAGATATGTATATGGATAAGATTGCTGTTGGACCAGAAGCAGTAGGAAAGATTGATATTAACGCGCCTGTCATTGAAAATTTAAAAGCAGTTGCAAAGGCAAAGAATAAAGATATAGAGGACATTGTTGCAACCGTATTAGATCGTCCACGACATGCGAAATTGATTCAAGAGATTCGTAATTCTGGTGCTAGAATAAAGTTAATTCCAGCAGGTGATGTTGCCGCGGCAATCAATACAGCCTTTGATGATACTGGTGTCGATATTTTATTAGGGAGTGGCGGAGCTCCTGAAGGGGTACTGGCAGCAGCTGCATTAAAATGCTTAGGCGGGGAAATACAAGGCAAACTTCTTCCTTCCAATAACGAGGAAATCGCTCGATGCCATGAAATGGGTATTACCGATTTGGACAAAGTATTTTACATGGACGATTTTTGTAGTGGTGATGATGCAATCTTCGCTGCAACAGGAGTTACAGATGGCGAATTACTAAAAGGTGTACAATTTAAAGGCTCTAATGCAACAACATCGACCGTTGTTATGCGAGCGAAGAGCGGAACAGTCCGCTTTATTGAAGGAAAACATAGCTTACAGAAAAAACCTAATCTTGTCATGCAGCCTTAATAAATGTGTTGCAAATAATGAAAGAAAGGAAGCCGAAGCATATAGGCTTCCTTTCCTTTCATCATTACGTTATTTGGTTGATGATGATAATCAACTCTATATAACTAGTAATAATAAGAGTAGAGACTATAGTAAACGAAGCCTATCACGCATTCCTGATTTAGTAGATAAACTAAAATATAAAATTTTACACAAAAAATATAATTTCTCTAATTAGTATTGAATATTACTGATTAAAGGCGTATTATAATAAATGTTTAAGATAGAGCCTTCTTGGCAAGTATGTTTATACTTGAATAAAACCGCTATCATAATTACACTAAGAATAATTTAGCTATAATTTTTAATAAACTTCTGACTTAAGCTTCTGCATAAATTCTACATCTCTCAACGGACATCTTCCATAATAGAAGTAGAACGATATAATAACAAGTAAGTTCGGCTAAACCCTAGATTTCTAATATTAAGGTATACCCCTCGAAAAATGAGCACTGCAAATGAAATAGTGAAAGACTGGTTTTCAAACACATTCTAAAAAGCAATCCAACCTCATCTTAGCGGGGAGAAGAACACTCCACTCAAGGAAGTTTCATTCACAAAAATAAACTTTAATACAGGAAGAACAAAATCATCGTGAGAAAGAATTAAATTTTTTCAAATATTAAATTTAAAGATATAAATACGAATAGGCGTGGTGATAGAATGTCCGCATTAACAATCTCTCAATTAGAGGTATTAACATTAAAAGAACTTTATTCATTAGCGAAAGAATATAAAGTCTCTTATTATGCAAAACTAACGAAAAAAGAACTTATATTTGCAATTTTAAAAGCACAGGCAGAAAAAGATGGCTTCTTATTTATGGATGGTGTGTTAGAAATTATCCCCTCAGAAGGATTTGGCTTCTTAAGACCAATTAATTACTCTCCAAGTGCCGAAGATATTTACATTTCTGCTTCACAAATTCGCCGCTTTGATCTTAGGAACGGTGATAAAGTATCAGGGAAGGTACGCCCGCCGAAAGAAAACGAGCGTTATTATGGCCTGTTGCATGTTGATGCAGTAAATAGCGAAGACCCTGAAACATCGAAAGAACGCGTTCATTTTCCTGGACTAACAGCATTGTATCCAAACCGTTTTATGAAATTAGAAACGGAAACGAATCAGCTTTCCACGCGGATCATTGATCTAATGACGCCGGTTGGATTTGGCCAACGTGGTCTAATTGTTGCACCACCTAAAGCTGGGAAAACTACGTTAATCAAGGAAATTGCTAACAGTATTACCGTTAACCATCCAGAAGCAAAATTAATTATTTTACTTGTTGATGAACGTCCAGAAGAGGTAACTGATATTGAACGTTCAGTTGCGAAGGATGTTGATGTTGTAAGCTCCACCTTTGATGAGGTTCCAGAAAATCATATTAAAGTGTCTGAGCTCGTGCTGGAACGTGCGATGCGATTAGTAGAGCATAAACGTGATGTCATTATTTTGATGGATAGTATTACTAGGCTTGCACGTGCTTATAACTTGGTTATTCCACCAAGCGGTCGTACGCTTTCAGGTGGGATTGATCCAGCTGCATTCCACCGTCCGAAACGATTTTTCGGAGCTGCAAGAAACATTGAAGAGGGCGGAAGCTTTACGATATTAGCAACAGCTTTAGTTGATACTGGCTCGCGTATGGATGATGTCATTTATGAAGAATTTAAAGGTACAGGAAATATGGAACTGCACTTAGACCGTAATTTATCGGATCGCAGAATTTTCCCTGCTATCGATATTCTGCGATCCGGGACGCGTAAAGAGGAATTACTTGTTTCTAAAGATCAGCTTGATAAGATGTGGGCAATTCGTAAGACAATGCAGGATTCACAAAACTTCTTGGAACGATTCCTAAGAAAGCTAAAATCATCGAAGAGCAATGAAGAATTCTTTGTGCAAATGGATGAGGAAATGAAGCGGAAAGGAATCAAGAAATAGTAAGTTTAGTAATGTATCTTGCTATATTAAATTTTTTACTAGCTATTGCAATCACACGTTCACACTGGTATAATCATTTTATGTGAGTTTTGATAAGGTTTTTTAACCTATGACGGCTCTTACAATAACTCTGTTTCCAAAGGACTCAGGGCAAAAAGGAGTAGAAGATGATGAAAAAGGATATTCATCCAGAATACCAAAAAGTAGTATTTCTTGATACTAGCTCAGACTTCAAATTTTTGAGTGGATCAACTAGAGGATCTAGTGAAACAATCGAATGGGAAGATGGCAACACATACCCATTAATCCGAGTTGAAATTAGCTCTGATTCTCATCCGTTCTATACTGGTAAACAAAAAGCTGATAAAGTCGGCGGCCGTGTTGACCGATTCAAGAAGAAATATAATCTTAAATAAAAAGCTGAAACAACTTATAATAGTTGTAGCTGCATAATAAAAGTGAAGTATCCGACATATTTTACTAGGAGAACAGGCAAAATGTCTATATTTTGCCTGTTTTTTACTTTTTAAAATTGACGAATTACAAGTTAATATGTTGTATTTAGTGGTAAACTAAACAACATACATAACTTTTTTATACAACGCTAAAGTGAGGGATTCTTGTAAATGTATGTAATGAAGCAAAGCGGCTGGGTTGAAGTAATTTGTGGCAGTATGTTTTCTGGAAAATCAGAGGAATTGATTCGTCGCGTTCGCCGTGCTGCTTATGCGAATCTAACGATGCGTGTATTTAAACCAGCAATTGACAATCGTTATGAAGAAAAATCTGTCGTTTCCCATAATGGAACATCAACATTGGCGATACCGATTAACAGCTCGGAAGAAGTGCTTAATCATATTGATAAAACAGTGGATTTCATTGCAATTGATGAGGTGCAGTTTTTTGATGATAGTATTGTTGATATTGCCGATGTACTAGCAAATCGAGGAATTCGCGTTGTTGTAGCAGGTCTTGATATGGATTTCCGTGGGGAGCCATTTGGACCAGTTCCTAAGCTAATGGCAATCAGTGAGTCTGTAACAAAATTAAGTGCGATTTGCCCAGTTTGTGGCGCTCCTGCAAATAGAACACAGCGCCTAATCAACGGAAAACCAGCATCCTATGATGATTCCGTTATTTTGGTCGGTGCATCGGAATCCTACGAGCCAAGATGCCGTCATCATCATGAAGTACCTAATAAACCGAGTATTCAACTATTACAAAAGCTATCCAAAGTATCTGATTAGAGCGCCTGATTGGTGCTCTTTTTTAATCTTCAGCACATACTAAATAAATTTTGACCGCATCCTTTGAGTATACTATAATGATACTGTTAATCAGAAAGAGGTGTTCGTGATGTTAGACCGTTTACAATCATTAGAAGATCGTTATAATAAATTAAACGAATTATTAAGTGATCCAGAAGTAATAAGTAATACGAATAAACTACGTGAATATTCGAAGGAACAATCAGGATTGGCAGATGCGGTTCAAGCCTTTCGTGAATATAAAGATGTTGACTCCCAGTTAACGGATGCGAAGGAAATGCTTGGGGATGAACAAGACGCTGATATGCAAGAGATGGTCAAAGCAGAAATCGCTGAGCTAACCCAGTCAAAAATGGATTTGGAAGAAAAGATGAAGATATTACTTCTGCCAAAAGATCCAAATGACGATAAAAACGTATTTATGGAAATTCGCGGCGCAGCTGGTGGAGATGAAGCGGCATTATTTGCTGGGGATCTGTACAGAATGTATTCTCGTTATGCAGAGAATCAGGGCTGGAAAACGGAAATGATGGAAGCTCATACAACTGGTGTTGGTGGCTATAAAGAAATAATCTTTATGATCAACGGAAATGGTGCATATTCGAAGCTGAAATATGAAAATGGAGCACATCGTGTACAACGTGTACCAGAAACAGAATCTGGCGGTCGTATTCATACTTCTACGGCAACGGTAGCTGTTTTACCTGAAGCAGAAGATGTGGAAGTTGAAGTACATGAAAAGGATATCCGTGTTGATACATTTGCATCTAGTGGACCTGGTGGGCAAAGTGTAAATACAACAATGTCTGCAGTTCGTTTAACACATGAGCCAACAGGGATTGTAGTTTCAATTCAAGATGAAAAATCACAGATCAAAAATAAAGAAAAAGCAATGAAAGTACTAAGAGCAAGGATTTATGATAAGTTCCAGCAAGAAGCACAGGCAGAATTAGATGAAACTCGTAAATCTGCAGTTGGTACAGGAGATCGCTCGGAACGAATCCGCACGTACAATTTCCCGCAAAACCGTGTTACCGATCACCGAATTGGCTTAACAATTCAGAAGCTTGACCAAATTCTTCAAGGGAAGTTAGATGAATTTATCGAAGCATTACAATCTGCAGAACAAATGGAAAAGCTAGAGCATATTGGTGAATAATATGGAAAATAAACAATATGAAGTCCTAAAATGGGCTTCTCTTTTTTTAGAGAAGCATGACCGTGAACCGAGAGTTGCCGAAATCTTGCTCCAACATTATTTAGAGGTTTCGAGACCTGAGTTTTATATGAT
This sequence comes from Oceanobacillus zhaokaii, assembly GCF_003352005.1. Taxonomy (GTDB): domain Bacteria; phylum Bacillota; class Bacilli; order Bacillales; family Amphibacillaceae; genus Oceanobacillus; species Oceanobacillus zhaokaii. The sequence goes on along the minus strand of NZ_CP024848.1, from coordinate 3,597,331 downwards.
GATGCAGGATTCGGTTGCAGATTCGATTATTGCAAAGTTTAAGGAAGATATTAAAAAGCATGCAGAAACGGGCATACCGGTCCAACACCTTACAGGAGTAGAAAGTTTTTATGGCAGAAAGTTTCTTGTCAATCAGAATGTGCTCATCCCAAGACCGGAAACAGAGGAGCTTGTACAATATTTAATAAACGCCACAGAGCGTGACTATGACGGACAAGCCCTTACAATCGTTGATGTTGGAACTGGCAGTGGAGCAATTGCAATCTCACTCGCCTTAGAACTCCCGCATGCCACAGTGTATGCAACAGATATATCTCCAGATGCACTCCATGTTGCAATGGAGAATGCGGAACGATTAAACGCGAAGATTCACTTTCTTGAAGGAAACTTCTTGCAGCCAATTATTGATGAGGGAATTCAAGCAGATATGATCGTTTCAAATCCCCCTTATATTGCAAAAACAGAAAAGCTATCTGATACCGTACAAAACTTCGACCCAGACCTAGCATTATTTGCTGATGAGAATGGCTTAGCCGCATACAAACAAATCATCAATCAGGCACAGCTAGCAGTGAAGCAGAATACAACCTTAGCATTTGAAATCGGTTATACCCAAGCGGAATCGGTAAGTTCAATAATCGAACATACTTTTCCAACGAGTAAAGTTCAAACAATTCAAGATATCAATGGGAAGGATAGAATTATAGCTGCCAAATTGTAAGCCAGCTTATATTATTCATTCCCAAATTCTCCATGAAATTCTGAGCTGTTGATTCCCAATGCGGCTAAGCCCTTAATATTCCCCAGAAAGAAGTTTTCGGAAGAGTAACATCGCCAACGGAGAAAATCAATCTTTATTTTCGGGGAGTATCCGTCCGCAGTTCCAATCGAGGGCCATATTTGGTACATATGCCACTTTAATTTAGAAAGATTAAAGATTTCGCATCACCCCAGCGTAGGAAATACACGAAGACTCCTGCGAGAGGAAGGGCCTAGATGAGACTTCGAAGTGCAGCAGCACAAGGAGGCTCTCCAGCCCTCCTAAGGTGCGCGAAGTGTATTTTTGGAGCGGTAAGCTAGTGAGCAATTGTAATCTAAAATAAAATTACTAGAATACTAGTTTAGAATCCATTTTCACTGTCCATACTGAGGCTATCAGAAGGAGAGGGGAATGAAACGATGAAGAAACTAGTATTTTTTGCATTTATTTTTATTTTAATATTTACCATGTTTCCTACGAAAGGTGCGAGTCAAACTACAGATTTAGAATATAATTATCAACAGATTCCAGACGAAGCAATTCGCCTGCGAATTTTGGCAAATAGTGATAATGAACGTGATCAGGAAGTCAAACGACATGTACGCGATCGTGTGAATCGGGAAATTAGTGAATGGGTAAAGGATATCACAGACATTGAAGAAGCCCGGACATTAATTGAAGCCCAGCTGCCGGAAATAAATGAAATTGTTGCAGAAGTAATTAAAGAAGAAGGAACGGAAAATGAATTTACAGTTGAATATGGTGAAAACATAGCCTTCCCAACGAAATTATATGGAACTTATTTATATCCAGCTGGTGAATATGAGGCGATTTTAATCACAATTGGCGAGGGAAATGGCGCGAATTGGTGGTGTGTATTATTCCCACCACTATGCTTTCTAGATTTTTCATTTGGTGCTAATGTTGCATCTGCTGCAGATGCGGAGAGTACAGAGCTGGAGGAAGAAAATGAAGAATTAACTGAAGAAGAGGAACCAGAAGTGAAATTCTTTCTATTTGAATGGTTCGGCTGGTCATAGTTTCTCTAGTATTTACATAAGATGATAGAAAGGAAAAGAAAGCCGTTCTTTCATTCTATTAACAATACGAGGAGAGGTGTGCAAGATGAATATTATTCCGGCACTTCAAGCAGATGAAACGCAGTTGGAGAAGTTTTTTAAGCAAAATGAAAGTATAGATAGAGAAACTTTATTAAAATCAGGTTATGTTGTTGAAAATCAATCTGTGATTGAAGGCTGTTTTTCGTTAGAACCAGTGGAAAATGAAGTTTATTGGTTAAAACAGCTTTATATTACAAAATCGGCAGCGAATAAATTACCTTTTCTGCTTGAGGCAATTTTACTAATGGCAAGAGAGAAACGCGCAAAAAGTGTTTATGTACACAGTCATCAACCTGTAGTGGATATTTTGCTAGATGCATTACAATTCAATCGACAAAATAATACGAATTTTGTGGATAACCACCCAATAACTAAAGGGAATTGGTGGTCTTACAATGTTTCTTAATTAAGAACACTTCCGTTATTAATTGGTGAAAACGTTCACTTATGCACATTGTCAACAGGGGTATGTTGATAACTTGTGAAAAAACTGTTAGTATTCCATTGATTTTGTGCATAATAATTACATTTCTCGAATAAGTCCTTTTATCACAAGAAAAATCCTGTGGATAACTATTCATAGGATTTTTTCCGTTTTACCTAATTATCAACATTTTGCGTAAATCATTGTTATCCTCTAAAATAGTAAAGAGAAAAGAGGGACCGATGATGGTAGATACATTAAAATGGATTATACAAGATGATGAAGATTATAATAGTCAAGCAATAAATCAAGCTGCGGCATTGTTGAAGCAAGGGCAAACAGTAGCCTTTCCAACAGAAACAGTGTATGGACTAGGGGCAGATGCAACGAATTCGGCAGCAGTTTTAAAAATATTCGAGGCAAAAGGGCGTCCACAGGATAATCCATTAATTGCTCATGTTGCGACATTGGAACAGTTAACAAAGCTTGTGGATAACATCCAGCCTTACGTAAAAAAATTAATCGATACATTTTCACCTGGACCGATCACTTACGTATTACCGAGTAATGGAGTGTGTGCGGAAAACGTTACAGCAGGATTATCCACAATCGGTGTTAGGATTCCTGATCATCCGGTTGCACAAGCCTTACTAAGAAACTGTGATATCCCAATTGCTGCACCAAGTGCGAATATTTCAGGAAAACCGAGTCCAACAACAGCTTATCATGTTTTTGAAGACTTACAAGGTAAAATAGCGGGAATCCTCGATGGTGGAGCAACAGGTGTTGGTGTTGAATCAACAGTTATTGATTGTACTGAAGCAATCCCAACGATTCTCAGGCCAGGTGGTATTACTGTTGAGCAGCTGCAATCTGTAGTTGGCGATATTAATGTAGATCCCGCTTTAGTCAGTGCAACGGAGCGGCCGAAAGCACCTGGAATGAAATATAGACATTATTCCCCAGAGGTTCCATTATGGTTAGTTCAAGGTACATCTCTTGAAATACAGCAAGTGATCGACAAGGAGCAGGCGAATGGAGTGAAGATAGCTGTATTAGCAAGTGCTAGTACTGCAAAACAATTGCGAGCAGAAGAGATATTTTCGCTTGGGGATAATATGAATGAAATTGCTGCCCATTTATATGATGCATTACGCAAGTATAAATCAAGTGATGTTGACCTTATCGTCTGTGAAGCATTCAGTGAGGTTGGGATAGGTCAAGCGGTAATGAATCGTTTGAAGAAAGCTGCATCTAAGTATATGGAGAACTAGGCTATTAAAGTGCTAGTGAATCCGAATAGTTAACAATGACGTTATCTTTCATATTCCTTCCAGGACATGCATATAGTAAAAAAGCATGTCCTGGAGGGAGAATCTATGTCGGAATATTTTGTTCGTGAACTTATCGCATTGATATTTATGGCCGTAGCATTGGGTATGGATGCATTTTCATTAAGTCTCGCTATGGGAATGCAAGAATTGCGACTTAAACGAATTGCACTTATTGGTTTTACAATTGGTATTTTTCATCTTTTGATGCCCTTTATTGGCATCTTGTTAGGAAAAGTAATCTCGGGACAAATTGGGAATATGACGACTATAGCAGCAAGTCTTTTATTAATCGGGATAGGTGCACAGATGATATTTTCTGCTTTTAATCACGAAGCCAAGAAGCTGATCCATCCATTTGGGCTTGGCCTTCTTATTGTTGCTTTTACGGTTAGTTTGGATAGTTTTTCGATTGGTCTTAGTCTAGGCATATCAGGAGTAAAAACGTTATTGGCTCTAATTTTATTTAGTGTATCTAGCATGATGCTCTCCTGGATTGGAATGCTTTTAGGAAGAAAGGTCCATGGATTTTTAGGGAAATACAGCGAAATCTTAGGAGGGAGTATCTTATTTGGATTTGGACTCATGCTGCTGTTAAGTTAATCACCCATTATCCTCGATTGTCCACGCTTTACTTCCTCTCATACTCAACCTTCGTGTATGATTACATCTGTTAATCATTTAGGTATTATGGTATATTTATTATATAAATTTCCGTTGGAGGCTCGCTATGAAAATACTATTTATTTGCACGGGAAATACATGCCGGAGCCCAATGGCAGAGGCGATTCTGAAGGATAGAATGCCAGAAGCCGAAGTACAATCTGCAGGAATCTTTGCAGGAGGAAATCAACAAGCTAATCCCAATACAATCGAAGTATTAGCGCGAAATGGAATTAAAATGGATCATCTATCGCAACCTGTGACAGACCGGTTGTTAGACTGGGCGGATGTTGTCTTAACAATGACAACAAGGCACAAACAATCATTAATTATCGATTTTCCTGAGTTTCAAGAAAAGTATTATACGCTAAAGGAATTCATTTCAGAAGCAGATAAGAGAGTATGGCAGGAATTGAAAAAATCCTATGCAGATCTTGAGGAAAAACGCTCTTTATTTATACAAGAGAATCAACTGAAACACAATTATATTCATTTGGATGAATTACTTGAGGAACATTTGCGAGAAGATATTGGGCACATTCGCAGACTGGAATCGACTCTCATTAATTATGATATACCGGATCCCTTTGGTGGAAATCTAGCAATTTATGAAGAAACCTTCAAGGAGCTGGATGCATATATTGGGTTGCTTATAAAGAAGATAGATAGGTAGTATGGAGGCTTGGAGATGAAGGATAGCTATCGTTTTAGTTTGCGATTGAAGTTAGTCTGTTTTACAACTGTACTAGCAATTATTACATATGGTACGAGTGCACTTTTTCTTTATTTGCTTTTCGAATATATTCAAGATTTTGTAAATATACCATTTGAATGGTACACCGTTATTGTCCTGGTTTTAGGGATTATCTGGTCTGGAATTCTTTCCTATTTTGCTTCCAGCGTTATTACAAAACCATTAACTAAGTTAGAAAAAGTAGCATCAGATGCAGCAAATGGGAATTTAAATCAGGTAGTGGATATACCTGAGTCTGAAGATGAGATTCGTGCATTGTCAATTGCTTTTGATATGATGTTAAAGAATTTGAATACGGTTGTACATAACATTGATACTCACTTTTCCAGTACAAATGAGGCTGCAATAAAGATGAAGGCGGCTTCACATAAAGCAACACAGCATTCTCATGTTATTGGTACGTCAATTGATGAAATTTCTCGTGGTGCAGAAAGTTCATCAGAAGCAATTCAACATACTGCAGAAGCAGTGGAAGTGGCGACTGGACTTGCAATCAAAGTACAAGAGAAAGCTGGGCAATCAAAGGATAAGTCCACACAAATGCTGGACACATTAAATACAAGTAGAAAAGTAGTCAATCAATTAGTGGAAGGCATTCAGAAACTAGCCGAAGAACAAGAGCATTCCTTACAAGATGTCGCTCATTTGAAACAAAATACATTGCAGGTCGAGTCCATTATTACGATGGTCGGAGAGATTGCAGAACAAACCAATCTGCTCGCATTAAATGCTTCAATAGAAGCTGCAAGAGCGGGCGAACATGGACGAGGCTTCGCAGTTGTAGCGGAAGAAGTTCGCAAGTTAGCAGACCAGAGTGCACAGGCTGTACAAAGGATTGATGATTTAATAAAAGCGATTCAAGAGGATGTCAATCGTGTTGTAGTGAAAATTAACGAAAACGTTGTATATGCAAGGAATGAATCTGAAAATGGAAAAGAAACGAACCTTGCCTTTGAAAAAATGTCAGGATCTGTAATTGATGTTGCAACAGAAATTGACAGTATTACGATGTTGGTTAATCAGCAAATTGAATCCATCCAAGATACAGTAAGACAGTCGCAAGAGGTTGCAGCAATTGCCGAGGAAACATCTGCAGGAGCGGAGGAAGTAAATGCCTCAATCCAGGAACAAATATCAACCATTGAGCAAGTAGATGAATTAGCATTAGAAATTGAAAAGCAAGCAGAAAAACTAAATCAACAAATCAATAAATTTACCATGGATTAATGTGATTTTTAAGATGAGCAGCAATGACATACGAAAGAGGAGGAAAAAACATGAAGGTAATTATTACTGGAGATCATGCAGGGATGACATTAAGAAATGAATTAAAGAATTTATTGGAAGAAATGGATATCGAATACGAGGACACTGGCTGTACCTGTGAAACCTCTGTCGATTATCCGGATTACGCTCTGCCAGCTGCAGAGCGAGTAGCAAAGGGTGAATTTGATCGTGGTATTTTTATTTGTGGAACAGGCATCGGTATGTCAATAGCTGCAAATAAAGTAAATGGAATCCGAGCAACAGTTGTACATGATATTTATAGCGCAAAGTTAACTCGTCAGCATAATAATACAAATGTTATTACAATGGGTGAGCGTGTGATTGGACCCGGATTGGCAAGAGAAATTGCAAAAACATGGCTAGAAACAGAATTTGAAGCCGGTCGTCATGCGAATCGTCTTGGAAAAATTGCGAACTACGAAGGATAATAAGAATGGATGACCAAGTCACTGGGGACTTGGTCATTTAAAAATGATGAGGTGTAAGTAGTGGAAAATATAATTCAAAATATAAAGCATGATATTGAGGCAGTAGCTAATGAATGGCTAGAAAGCAATCATCTGCATCTTGATGAAGTATTTGTGATTGGCTGCTCAACAAGTGAGGTAATTGGTAAGCATATCGGGACTTCTGGTAGTGAAGCAGTTGCAAGCAGCATCTTTTCTGCTATGAAAAGGCTAAAGCAAACTAAAAATGTTCATCTTGCTTTTCAATGCTGTGAGCATTTAAATCGCTCCCTTGTCGTAGAAAGAGAAACAATGCAGGTCTATCGCCTTGAAGAAGTATCTGCCGTTCCAGTCCCAACAGCTGGCGGTTCGATGGCATCATACGCATACAAACACATGGAGGACCCTGTTGTTGTTGAATATATTCAAGCCAGTGCTGGAATCGATATTGGAGAAACAATGATTGGGATGCATATGAAGCATGTTGCTGTACCATTACGCTTTACGCAACGGACGATTGGTGAAGCGAGAGTAACTGGTGCATTTAGCAGGCCAAAACTAATTGGTGGTAAACGAGCGAATTACGAAAATACAAGAGAAAAGAACATGAAATAGCAATGAAAATTTATTAGTAATCAGGACTTCTTAGAATAATCTGTTATTTAGGTTTCAATTTAATGAGGAAAAGGCTACAATGATACTATAGTAGTTCTATTTATAATCTGCATAGGGGGAATTCAAATGGAATATGTAAAACAATCAGATCCGGAAGTATTTGCAGCAATTCAAGCAGAAAAAAAACGTCAGCAGGATAATATTGAACTAATTGCGTCGGAAAATTTTGTTTCTGAAGCAGTCATGGAAGCTATGGGTTCTGTACTGACAAATAAGTATGCTGAAGGCTACCCTGGAAGAAGATATTATGGCGGTTGTGAGCATGTCGATGTTGTAGAGAATTTAGCTAGGGATCGTGCGAAGCAATTATTTGGTGCGGAACATGTTAATGTTCAGCCCCATTCTGGTGCGCAAGCAAATATGGCAGTTTATTTTACAGTTCTAGAGCAAGGAGATACGGTTTTAGGTATGAATCTAAATCACGGTGGACATTTGACTCATGGAAGCCCTGTGAACTTTAGCGGGAAGCAATATAACTTTGTAGATTATGGAGTAGATAAAGAAACAGAACAGATTGATTATGATGTTGTATTAGAGAAGGCAAAAGAAGTGAAGCCAAAACTTATTGTTGCTGGTGCATCTGCATACTCTCGTGCGATTGATTTTGCTAGAATAAAGGAAATTGCAGATGAGGTTGATGCGCTCTTCATGGTAGATATGGCACATATCGCTGGATTAGTTGCAGCTGGCTACCATCAAAACCCAGTTGAGTATGCTGATTTTGTTACTACGACGACACATAAAACATTAAGAGGCCCACGTGGCGGAATCATTATGTGCAAAGAAAAATATGCAAAACAAATCGATAAATCTGTATTTCCAGGAATCCAAGGTGGCCCACTGATGCATATCATTGCAGCTAAGGCAGTAGCATTTAAAGAAGCTTTATCACCTGAATTCAACACATACGTTAATAATATTATTGAAAATGCGAAGGCACTGAGTGATGCTTTAACGGAAGAAGGATTAAGAATTGTTTCAGGTGGAACGGATAATCATTTATTGCTTGTTGATGTAACAACACTAGGTTTGACAGGTAAAGTAGCAGAGAAAGTACTTGATGATATTGGCATTACAACGAATAAAAATACAATTCCATTCGATACCGAGAGTCCATTTGTAACAAGTGGCATTCGTATTGGAACGGCGGCTGTCACCACACGTGGATTTGGAGCAGAAGAGATGAAGGAGATAGCATTGATTATCGCCCTGTCATTGAAAAACCCCGAGGATGAAACAATACAAAGTGAAGCCAAAGAACGTGTACAAGCATTAACTAGTAAATTTGTTTTATATGGGCAATTAGCTTAAAATAAAAGGGACTTTCCTGTTGGAAAGTCCCTTTTATATTTTCTTTTCGACAATTTTCTCAGATTACTTGAAAGCTACTCTTATTTTCAGTACAATTTTAAGGATATCATTATTTGAAGGAGTGAACGGTGAATGGGTAATGTTTTTGTATTAGATCATCCGTTAATTCAACATAAATTAACGTTTATTAGAGATAAAAACACAGGAACAAAAGAATTTCGTGAACTAGTAGATGAAGTAGCAATGTTAATGGCATTTGAGATTACGAGAGATTTACCAGTAAAAGAGGTAGAGATCGATACTCCAGTAACTAGTACAAGCACAAAGGTTTTAGCAGGTAAGAAAATTGGTTTAGTTCCGATTCTGCGTGCAGGACTTGGCATGGTTGATGGCGTTCGGAAGCTGATTCCAGCTGCAAAAGTTGGACATGTTGGTCTGTATCGTGATCCGGAAACATTGAAACCTGTTGAATATTATATTAAATTACCATCTGATATTTCTGAGCGTGAATTAATTGTTATTGATCCAATGCTTGCTACTGGTGGTTCAGCAAATGACGCAATCCATTCACTTAAAAAGCGCGGTGCACAACATATTCGATTGATGTGTTTAGTTGCAGCTCCAGAAGGCGTCGAAGTAATTAAAAAAGAACATCCAGATGTAGATATCTATCTAGCAGCAATGGATGAGAAACTTAATGAAGAAGGTTATATCGTCCCAGGATTAGGTGACGCAGGAGACCGTTTATTCGGAACAAAATAGGGTGCCTGGCACTTCCCGAGTTTTTCTTGAAAGGCTTTTGGGAAGTATTTTTACGAAGGGCTCCACTAATAAAGGAACTTGGAGTGAGAAATTAAAATGGCGAAACGTATTAAAGTAATGACTATCTTTGGAACAAGACCAGAAGCGATTAAAATGGCGCCACTTGTTTTAGAATTAAACAAACGCTCTGATGAATTTGAGTCGATTGTAACGGTAACCGCACAACATCGGGAGATGCTTGATCAAGTACTTGATATATTTGGCATTACACCTGACTATGATTTAAATATCATGAAGAAGCAGCAAACATTAGCGCAAATCACAACTCGTGCATTAGAAGGTCTTGATGAAGTGATGAAGAAGGTGCAACCCGATATCGTCCTTGTGCATGGGGACACGAGTACGACTTTCGCAGGCTCACTTGCAGCTTACTATAATCAAATTGCAGTCGGTCACGTGGAAGCAGGTCTTCGCACATGGAATAAATACTCTCCATTTCCTGAGGAGATGAACCGCCAGCTTACAGGTGTAATGGCTGACTTACACTTTTCACCGACAGAAAAATCAAAGCAAAATCTTTTAGATGAAAATAAACCAGAAGACCGTATTTACATTACAGGAAATACGGCAATTGATGCGCTGAAGACGACGGTTAATAAGGATTATTCAAGTCCAATAATTGATGAACTTGGTGATAAGCGACTTGTATTGATGACAGCACACAGGCGTGAAAACCTTGGCAGTAATATGCAGCAAATGTTTCGTGCGATTAAACGGTTGGTGGAAACACATGACGATATCAAAGTTGTCTATCCTGTTCACTTAAATCCAGTTGTCCAAGAAACAGCGAATGAGATTTTAGGAAATGATGATCGAATTCAATTAATCGATCCACTAGATGTAGTTGACTTCCATAATTTCGCTGCACATGCATACCTAATCTTAACGGATTCCGGTGGTGTACAAGAAGAGGCTCCATCACTAGGAGTTCCAGTACTTGTACTTCGTGATACAACGGAACGACCAGAAGGAATTGACGCAGGAACACTGAAATTAGTTGGTACTGACGAGGATACAATTTACAATGTTGCAAATGAACTCCTTTCAGACAAAGCTGTACATGATAAAATGGCAAAAGCATCGAATCCATACGGTGATGGTGAAGCATCCCGAAGAATTGCGGATGCGATTGTCGAGTATTTTAATAAGTAATTTAAAGAAGGGCTGTTATCCTATTGGTAACAGCCCTTTTAGCTTCCTTCTCTAACTAATCATCATCCTCCCATCAGCTGAATATGGTAATAGTAAGAGCTATAGGGAGGAGGAGATATAATGCCAACGAATCAAAAGAAACAAAGCGATTATGATTTGTATGAATACAAAGAAAGAATTGCCAACATGATAAATGAAGGAGGGCTGGGAGTTTCTGCGCATTATAACTATGAAATGCAACAAAAGGAAGACTCGAAACTTCAAACTGAAAAATGAGGAGAGTAATCCGAATCTGAGTCAAGCCTGGCGAAACCAACACCGTAACATACAAATTTAGAATGTATATTTTCCCCGCTCAGCTGAAAACTAAGCAGTAAAAAGGGGCAATTTCATATGCGTAACTTCATCTTTTTAACAATATGTCTTGCAATTATTTTCATCTATTTTCCAATGTCAGTCCAAGCATCCAGGCCCCTTGAGTCAGTTATTATCGAAGTAGAAGGAGACCCAAAGGAACATAAGGAATACATCGAACAGTATCATCCATTTGTTGAAGTAATCGCTACGTATGAAAAATTATTTAACGGACTCGCATTAAAAGGATCAGCAGATAAATTAGCGAGAATGGAATCTTTGACCTTTATTAAAGCAATTCATCAAGTGCAAACCTATAAAACCCAGTCTCAAATAATTAAAAGTCCAAATGAATCGTTAAAAAATCTTGTTCTCCCTTCCGATTTAAATACGACAAAGTATACGGGAAAGGGAGTGAAGGTTGGTGTTATCGATACAGGTATCGACTATAATCATGAAGACCTGCAGAAAAATTACCAATCTGGATATGATTTAGTAGACCTTGATAAAGACCCGATGGAAACTATACCGAGCGAAGGCATCCCAACACTTCACGGCTCTCACGTGGCAGGGATTATTGCAGCTAATGGGAATTTGAAAGGGGTAGCACCAGACGCAGAAATTTTTGCATACCGTGCACTAGGACCAGGTGGGGCAGGTACTTCAGTCCAAGTTATTGCGGCAATGGAACAAGCGGTGAAAGATGGGGTGGATGTGATTAACTTATCGCTTGGAAATTCTGTAAATGGACCGGATTATCCAACGAGTGTCGCAGTAAATCGGGCAATCGAGCTCGGGATACCAGTTGTCATTGCCAATGGTAATAGTGGTCCAAATAATTGGACAGTTGGTGCGCCAGCTACAGCAGAGAAAGCCTTGTCTGTAGGTGCATTAACAAATCCGCAGCTGGTTCCCTTTCTCTTTGAGGCAATTTCAAATAAAGAAATTCCCCTAACAGAGATGATCGACTCCTCTCCTTGGAATCTTGAAAAATCATATCCAATTGTTGATGGTCAGCTGGGAACTGCGCAAATGTACGGAAAAATAGCAGTCTTTAAAAGGGGAGATATTCCTTTTTATCAAATGGCAAAAAGTTCAGAGGAAAATGGTGCTGTTGCCGCATTAATCTATAACAATAAAGAGGAGGTCTTTCAAGGTTCGATCGAAAGCAGGGAGGGAGCCGTAACAATACCGGTTGCAGCTATTTCGAAACAAGACGGTGAATGGTTAATGAAGCAATTAGAAGAAAAGGCATCTTACGTTGAAACTGTATACAAAGAAACAGAAAGCACGATTGCCCCCTTTAGCTCACGCGGGCCGGTTACGATAAATTGGAATATAAAACCGGATATACTCGCACCGGGTACCAATATATTGAGTACCGTTCCTGGAGGCTATCAAGCACTTCAAGGGACAAGTATGGCGGCACCACATGTTACTGGAGTTATCGCGCTGATTAAAGAAGCGCATCCAGACTGGACAGTCGAGCAAATATTTAATGCAATTCGAACGACAGCTGCACCTATTGCTAAAGAAGGAAAGCTGGTTGATCCAATTGAACAAGGGATGGGGAGCATACGACCACTTGATGCAATAAATACACCGCTAATCATTCATGGTGCACAATTGGCCTTTGGACAAATTGAGGACTATAAGGAGTCAAAAACTCTCGAAATAGAGATTGAGAATACAACAAATGAAACACAAACATATACCTTTGATATTCCGAAAAAGGACAAAGGATTAACATGGAAGTTACCGCAACGTTTTACAGTAAGAGAACACGAAACAAAAAGCCTTCCGATTGAATTGCAAATCACAACCCCACAATTGGATAAAGGAATTCATCAAGGCTGGCTGACATTAAACCAAGACAATAAATCATATATGCTGCCATACTTATTTATTAATCAATCTGCTGACAATCCTAAAGCAATGGGATTCGAATTTTCATTAAAACCCTTTTCTGAGGAAACCTATCAATACAATTTGTATCTAACAGAACAAGTAGAGCGAGTAGAAGTTGATCTATATACTCCAGATTCCCTTTTATTCAATCGTAACTTGCTGGAAGTAAAAGAATTAAAAGTTGGGATGAATACGGGAGAAATTAGGAAGGATGAGATCGGTAAACCAGGCAATTATGTGGCAGTAATCACCGTTATTTTAGAAGATGGAGATTATGAAAGTCATGAGGTGCCTTTAACAATAGAATAAAAGGACAAAGACGCAGTTCTAATGCAGATGTAAATTGTCATATTTTAGACAAAATCTCATTTATATTGAAAAAATAGCCAGTTGGTCAGTAAATAGCGAAACGTATGCTATTTACTGACCTAAAATTATGCATAAAAAATTAAATCGCCATGGCGACTATCCAATCAAGTGGTGAGGTATGGTATTGGGAAAAATGGTGAATAATTATTAGTAAAGAACTGCAACAATTTTATAAATAGATTGAATTTATATTAACGACAATTGAAAGTTAAATTAAGGGGAATTAACCTCCAATATCCATTGACAAATAAGGGTATGCTAATGTAAACTTACTTAGTGTGAGATGATAAGGTTTTCATATGAAGATTAGGACAATTGTAATAATAAGAAAATGGTTATTATACATAGGATTTGAGGTCTGTTTTACAAATATTTTCATCTCCACACGTAGTATTATTCTCTTGCTCCTGAAGTGGGTATATCTATTGTGCTGTTTTACTAGGGATTATATGATAGTTCTAAACAGAAATAGCAGATTTTAGAAATATGAGATTTTCTCATTGCAGTGCAGACGATGGCTGTTACTTAATGACCTAGTAACAACCAAGTTTTCTAGTGAACTTAGAACCACTGCCTAAGTTCCGAATATAGGAGAGTAGAGTGAATGATGTACGAATATGGAAGTATCGTAACGAGGCAACGAAAGTGGATGCTCTATCTTCTGGCAATTCTAGTTCTTGGGGCTGCTTTTACACCCTATTCTCGCATTTTTCAAGGTCTGCTATTAGGAAGTATCGTAAGTTTTTATAATTTATGGTTATTGCAGCACAAAACAAAGGCGTTAGGGGAGGCAGTTGCAGAAAGTAGGTCCGTACGTGGAGGGCTAGGAACATTCTCCAGACTTGCTGCAGTTGCATTAACTGTTTTAATTGCGCTTCGATTTGAGGAGAACTTTCATTTCATTGCGGTAGTTATCGGGATTGTCTCTTCCTATATAATTATGGGACTAGATATTCTGTTTCGCATGGTTACGGGCAGAAACAACCGATCAGGTAATTAATGCTAACACGAAAGTGGGAGTAAATGCTTAAGAATAATAGTGTAAAGGGGTGAGAAAAATTGAATCATACAAATCCAATAGTTGAAGATGTGTTTGGAATTTCTTGGCTTGATTTTAACCTGTCCAACGTATTCATGATGGCAGTCGTTACTTTAATTGTCTTTGTCTTTTGTACATGGGCAAGTCGTAAGCTGCAAATGAAGCCAACAGGGATGCAGAACTTTATGGAATGGATAATTGAGTTTGTCAAAGGAATCATTGGCGATACGATGGATTGGAAGACAGGTAAAGTATTCTTACCACTTGGTTTAACATTAATTCTTTACATATTTGTCAGCAACATTGTTGGGGTAATAACAGTTGGGGTTGTCGGACATGATTTATGGTGGAAATCACCAACCGCCGATGCGACACTAACACTAACCCTTTCAGCAATGGTCGTCATGTTAACACATTTCTATGGCATAAAGGTCAACGGCGCAAAGAGTTATTTTAAAACGTTTGTCAGCCCGGTGCCATTAATGCTGCCATTTAAAATAATTGAGGAATTCACCAACACTTTAACATTGGGTCTTCGGTTATTTGGTAATATTTATGCAGGTGAAATTCTTCTAAGTTTACTTGTAGGGCTTGCAACTTCCAGTGTATTTGGATTCTTTGGTGCGGCACTTCCGATGTTGGCTTGGCAAGGATTCAGTTTATTTATCGGTGGTATTCAAGCATTTGTATTTACGATGTTAACAATGGTTTACATGTCTCATAAAGTGAGCAAAGACCATTAATAAAAACATATATAAAGGTTTAACAATAAAAGGAGGAATTATTAAATGGGAGCTTTAGCAGCAGCAATCGCAATTGGACTAGCAGCATTAGGTGCAGGTCTAGGTAACGGGATGATCGTTAGTAAAACAGTGGAAGGTATTGCGCGTCAACCAGAATTGAAAGGTTCACTTCAAACAACAATGTTTATTGGGGTAGCACTAGTAGAGGCGATTCCAATTATCGCAGCAGTTATTGCATTTATGGTTGTATTCCAATAATAAGTAAAATAAAAAAAGAGTGGCGAGGTTCATCTTATGCGAATCTTCGCCATTGCTTTATGTAAAACATTTTGTACAACATATTGAAATTAATGACTGATCTAATAGATTAACATGAGTACCTATGAAAGGAGTGGAGTCTGTGCATTCATACGTTGGCCTTTTAACACTAGGCGCAGTTGGAGGATTTAGATTGGGTGATATGGCAGCTCAATTATTCTTCTTCCTTCTATTACTCTGGTTATTGAAAAAATTTGCTTGGGGCCCCCTCATGAACACGATGCAAAAACGTGAGGAATATGTCGCAAGTGAAATAGAATCTGCTGAGAAGAACCGTTTAGAAGCTGAAGCCGCTTCGAAACAAGCAGCAGAACAACTAAATCAAGTAAGACAAGAAGCGCAAAAAATGATTGAAGATGCGAAAAACGCAGGACTTAAGCAGGAACAAGATATTATTGAAGCAGCACGTCTCGAAGCAAGTCGCATCAAGGAACAAGCACAAAAAGATATTCAAAATGAAAAAGAGCAAGCAATCCAAGCACTACAAGCCCAAGTTGCCTCACTATCTGTATTGATTGCAAGTAAAGTAATTGAAAAAGAAATTACTGCTGGGGATCAAGAAAAATTAATCAATGAGTATATTAAAGAGGTAGGAGAAGAGCGATGAGTGAAACGGTTGTTGCAAAACGTTATGCAGAAGCACTTTTTCAACTTGGTATCGAAAAGAATAATTTGGAAGAGCTTGTAACAGAATTCACAGCAGTTCGGGACGTATTTCAAGATAATAAGGAATTGAAATTATTTCTATTGCATCCTGCAGTTAGTAGTGAGAAGAAGAAAGAGCTTATTGCTGAATCTTTTACAAATCTGCAAAAAGATGTTGTAAATACATTGAAATTACTTATTGATCGTCATCGTATAGAGATTGTTCCAACTATTATCAACGAATTTATTCTATTGGTTAATAATGCAAAAGGAATGGTGGAAGCGACTGTATATTCGACACGAGCATTAACAGAAAATGAAAAATATGAATTAGAACTATCCTTCGCGAAGCGATTAAATAAAACTGCAGTTAAGTTTGATAATAAAATAGATTCTTCCTTAATTGGAGGCATTAAAATTCGTGTAGGCAACACGATTTATGATGGAAGCCTAAGCGGAAAGTTAAAAAACATCGAACGGAAATTAAAGACTGCGAACTAATGATGTAAGGGGTGAAATGGTATGAGCATTAATGCTGAAGAAATCAGTACACTTATAAAAAAGCAAATTGAATCGTATGATTCAGATATTGAAGTAAGTGATGTTGGAACAGTTATAACTGTTGGGGATGGTATTGCACGTGCACATGGCCTCGATAATGCAATGGCTGGTGAACTATTAGAATTCTCCAATGGAGTAATGGGTCTGGCACAAAACCTTGAAGAAAATAACGTCGGTATCGTAATCTTAGGACCATACACAGGGATTAGAGAAGGCGATGAAGTTCGTCGTACTGGACGTATCATGCAAGTACCAGTTGGTGAGGAACTTCTAGGACGTGTTGTAAACCCACTTGGACAACCAATCGATGGCAGAGGACCAATTGAAACAACCAAATCACGTCCAATCGAAGCACAAGCACCTGGTGTAATGGATCGTAAATCAGTTGATGAACCATTACAAACTGGAATTAAAGCAATTGACGCACTTGTACCAATTGGTAGAGGTCAACGTGAGTTAATCATCGGTGACCGTCAAACAGGGAAAACGACTGTAGCGGTCGATACAATCATTAACCAAAAAGATCAAGACATGATTTGTATCTATGTAGCAATCGGCCAAAAGGAATCAACAGTAAGAGGTACCGTTGAGACATTACGCAGATATGGCGCATTGGATTATACTATCGTTGTAACTGCTGGTGCATCAGATCCTGCACCATTATTATACCTTGCTCCATACGCTGGTGTAGCAATGGGTGAGGAATTCATGTATAACGGCAAGCATGTACTTGTTGTTTATGATGACTTATCAAAACAAGCAACTGCATATCGTGAACTTTCTTTACTATTACGTCGTCCTCCAGGTCGTGAAGCATTCCCAGGGGATGTATTCTACTTACATTCACGTTTATTGGAACGTGCGGCTAAATTGAGTGATGCATTAGGCGGTGGTTCATTAACTGCATTGCCATTCGTTGAAACACAAGCAGGAGACATTGCAGCATATATTCCAACGAACGTAATTTCAATTACGGATGGACAAATTTTCTTGCAGTCTGATCTATTCTTCTCTGGTGTACGTCCAGCGATTAACGCAGGATTATCTGTATCCCGTGTAGGTGGATCTGCGCAAATCAAGGCGATGAAGAAGGTTGCTGGTACATTACGTCTAGACCTTGCTTCTTATCGTGAATTAGAATCTTTCTCACAATTCGGCTCTGACCTTGATAAAGCAACACAAGCGAAGCTAAACCGTGGAGAGCGTACAGTAGAAGTATTAAAACAAGGATTGCATAAGCCATTAGTTGTTGAAAAACAAGTAATGATCCTATATGCATTAACGAAAGGATTCTTAGATGATATTGCTGTAGAAGATATCCTTCGTTTTGAAAGTGAAATGAATACATGGTTAGATTCGAATCGCCCTGAATTATTAGCTACTATCCGAGACACTGGTAAGTTGCCAGAGGATAGTGAAATGAAGGATGCAATCGAATCATTTAAACATACATTTTTGCCAACAAGCAATTAATTCAGCAAGCATAGACACCCGTAAATCACGGGAATTGTTCTAAATAGATAAACATGAGGGACAAAGAGGCGATCAGAAAAGGATGGAATAATGGAACGTAAGAGATTTAATTCATTGCTACCATTCCCCATTTCTGTCCTCTAACCTAGTTAGAAAGTGTGGTGAAAAAGCTTGGCATCACTAAGAGATATTAAAACGCGAATCGACTCAACGAAAAAGACAAAGCAAATTACTGGCGCGATGGAGCTTGTATCTGCATCGAAAATGAGCAGGGCTGAACGGAATGCAAAGGGCTATGTGCCATATAGCGAAAAAATCCAGGAAGTTGTCGCGAATATTGCGAATTCCAGTATTGATGTATCCCATCCTATGTTAAGAAAGCGCGAAGTTAAAAAGACAGGATATCTTGTCATCACTTCTGATAAAGGATTGGTCGGAGGATATAATAGCCACATTCTAAAGAAACTGAATCAAGCTATATCGGAACGCCACGGGTCAAAGGATGAATTTACGATCATTGTGATGGGACGAAAAGGATATGAATATTGTAAAAAACGCGACTTACCGGTTTCTAAAAGCATTTTAGGTGTAGCTGATCAACCAGTATTTGCTGATATTAAAGACATTGCACAAGAAACAGTACAAATGTTTATCGATGAAGAGATTGATGAGTTAAACATTGTTTACAATCATTACATAAGTGCAATTTCTCAAGAGCCAACAATGAAGAAATTGTTGCCAATTGAGGATTTGCATGAGCATGGAAGTACAACAAGTGATTATGAATTCGAACCAGGCCGTGATGAAATCTTGCAAGTTTTATTACCGCAATATGCGGAAAGTCTTATATTCGGTGCATTACTGGATGGTAAAGCAAGTGAGCATGCAGCTAGTATGACGGCGATGCGTAGTGCAACTGATAATGCGGGAGAACTTATCGACGACTTATCATTGACCTATAACCGTGCACGTCAAGCGGCGATTACACAAGAAATAACAGAAATAAGTGGTGGAGTAGCAGCGCTTGAATAGCAGAGCAAAAGCGTAGGCGTTGGAGCTGGACGTGCTTCTACCGCCGATAAAGATTAGAGCTAGGAGGGAAATCGATGAGTAAGGGACATGTAACACAAGTAATGGGACCTGTAGTTGACGTTCGATTCGACGATAACGCATTGCCCGAAATTTATAATGCGTTAACCGTACAAATTGAAACAGAAGCAGCAAGTTCACAACTTACTTTAGAAGTAGCGCTACATTTAGGCGATGGTAATGTGCGGACGATTGCCATGTCATCAACAGATGGTCTAAAGCGTGGAGCAGTTGTAGAAAACTTAGGCAGACCAATCTCCGTTCCAGTTGGGGATGTAACATTAGGACGAGTATTTAACGTTTTAGGTGAGAAAATTGATTTAGATGCACCACTTCCAGAAGGAGTACGTCTAGATCCAATTCACCGTGACGCTCCTAAGTTCGAAAACTTATCAACAAATACGGAAATTCTTGAAACAGGTATTAAAGTAGTTGATTTATTAGCACCATATATTAAAGGTGGTAAAATCGGTTTATTCGGTGGTGCGGGTGTTGGAAAAACCGTACTAATTCAAGAATTAATTAATAATATTGCCCAAGAGCATGGTGGTATCTCAGTGTTTGCTGGTGTAGGTGAGCGAACACGTGAAGGAAATGACCTTTATTATGAAATGAAGGACTCTGGCGTAATTACAAAAACTGCGATGGTATTTGGCCAGATGAACGAGCCACCTGGTGCACGTATGCGAGTTGCTTTAACTGGACTTACTATGGCTGAATATTTCCGTGATGAACAAGGACAAGACGTACTACTCTTTATCGATAACATTTTCCGATTTACACAAGCAGGTTCAGAGGTATCCGCACTACTTGGTCGTATGCCATCTGCAGTAGGTTACCAACCAACACTTGCAACGGAAATGGGACAGTTACAAGAGCGAATTACATCAACTGATAAAGGTTCAGTAACATCGATTCAGGCGATTTACGTACCTGCCGATGACTATACTGACCCGGCACCTGCGACAACTTTCGCACACTTAGATGCAACAACTAACTTGGATCGTAAGCTTTCAGAGCAAGGTATCTATCCTGCAGTGGATCCACTAGCATCGACATCACGTGCACTTGATCCGGAAATTGTTGGAGAAGAACATTATCGTGTAGCTACAGAGGTACAACAAACACTTCAACGTTACCGTGAATTACAAGATATTATTGCTATCTTAGGTATGGATGAATTAGGAGACGAAGACAAGCTTGTTGTAGCTCGTGCTCGCCGAATCCAATTCTTCCTATCACAAAACTTCCATGTTGCTGAACAGTTTACTGGTCAAAAGGGTTCTTATGTGCCAGTTCAAGAAACTGTACAAGGATTTAAAGAAATTCTTGAAGGTAAGCATGATGACCTACCTGAGGATGCGTTCCGTTTAGTAGGACGAATTGAAGAAGTTATAGAAAAAGCAAAAGGAATGGAATAAAAGGCATATCGAGGAAATGAGTGCATCGATCCAAAAGATCATGCCTCGTTTTTTCGGGAGTCATAGGAGGGGTTACACCTGAAAACTCTAACAGTGAGTGTTGTTACTCCTAGTGGTCCAGTTTTGGAAGACGATTTTGAAATGGTTGTCTGTAAAGCAGAAAATGGCGAAATTGGTATTTTACCAGATCATATCCCATTAGTTGCTCCTCTATCCATTTCTGCCGTTCGTTTGAAACGCGATGGTGAAGAAAGACACATTGCAGTTAGTGGCGGAATTATGGAGGTAAGTGCGAATAAGGTAACAATTCTTGCACAATCTGCGGAAAAACCAGCTTCAATAGATGTCGGGCGTGCAAAGGAAGCAAAAGCACGGGCAGAACGCCGTTTACAGTCTAAACAGGACAATATTGACTACTTACGGGCGGAATTAGCACTCAAACGAGCAATAAATCGATTGGAAATTAGCGGAGACAAGTAGAACTACCGTTATTCAGAATTTGTAAGTTAAGAAAGATTAATCACTTTCTTAACTAAGAAGTATATCTACGACTTGGAGTCAACCAAGTTTTCTAAGGGATTTACAGAAATAAAAGCGTTGCAACGTCAGTTGTAACGCTTTTGTTAAGTAAAAAACATCAAGCATATTGTTGAGAGAAACCCATCACGACAATAAAGTACAAAGTATTACTTTGTGATTGAATCCATCTTCTTAACAAATTACATCATACAACATTCCCCAAAGACGGTGTCGATATTCCCCGGGAAATGAGATATACAAATATAAAATTTGCTATACAATTACATTTTTCTTTAGAAAACTTGATAATTTAAGTTTCACTTATGCAATATAAAATTATTACCATGTTCTACCAATTAATATGAAATCTGCTTGTACATTTATTAAATTATTTTATCTAGGGTGGTATGGATGTTTTCTATTGGACAATCAGCATTGATAAGTATATTCTCACACCTAATATTTATTTATATCACTTGGCGTTTAGTCATTGTCATGAATTTCGATCCAATTATTAGAAAGGGACACTCAACAGAGGGAAGAATCTTTTTGTTGTTTCTTTCGATTGTAATTGGAACTGGTGTAAGTAAATTTTTCCTGGATATTTTACAATGGTCAGGACAATTAGTATTTCTGTTTTAACCAATATTCTACTAATCTCTTATGTAATTAGAATCTAGGTTCTTGTCGAGAGGTATTTAGTATATTAATAGTTTTCCCTGTTCATACTATAAATAATTAGTAATTAGGGGGAACGTATTATGTGGAGAATACTTTTTATTGTTCTAGTTTTATTGTTTCCAATCAATACGATGGCAAAATCTACGGCATCAGACGAATTAATTGATCTGACAAATTTTTCCATAAGTAATAAGTTGACTATTGAAGAATGGCAAGTCATTATAAAAGAGCAGCTAGAAAAAAATACTGCAGTCGATATTGTTCGTGAACTGGAAAATAGTTATAAAGTCACTATGAGCGAAGATGAAAATATTATACAATATCAAACTGAGGCTACTCTAATAAAGGATATATTTTCGATATCCTACCGAGTTCTCTTACCTAAAGATAACCTAAGCCACCCAGAATTAATCGTAATCCTTGATGGCTATTTTTGGGATGAATATGTAATGGAAATTTATCAGGAAACTATAGAGTCACTAAATAGAAACTATTTTTCTGGAAGAGAAAGTATATTCTCGTGGCTCAAAATCAATCAAGATGATATAATAGAAGATGGTACATTAGAGGATGGAATTATCAACTATTTTAATCTTCAAGAAGTAGAAACACAATTCGATAATATAGAAAATAAAAAGAATGTCATTAAAAAATTCATATATGGGTATACACCATTATGGGATAATAAAATCATGATAAATAATACTGCACAAAATATGCAAATCGCTATTACAGAAGACGAAAAAGGGAATACTGACTATATAATCGGAACACCTATCCTAATACATGAATATTAATATAGTGAAATTGGATCTGAAGGAGATTTGAAACATGGAAAAAATCATCGTAAGAGGCGGACACCAATTAAATGGCACCGTTAAGGTAGAGGGTGCAAAGAATGCAGTGTTACCAGTAATTGCTGCAAGCTTGCTAGCAAGTGAAGGGAAGAGCGTTATCACAGATGTCCCTGTCCTAGCTGACGTCTACACTATTAACGAAGTAATTAGAAACTTGAATGCCGAAGTTGAGTTTAACGCTGAACACAATACAGTAGTTATTGATGCAAGTAATGAACTAGAAACAGAAGCACCATTTGAATTTGTACGTAAAATGCGTGCATCTGTGTTGGTGATGGGACCACTTTTAGCCCGGTATGGACATGCAAATGTTGCAATGCCAGGTGGATGTGCAATCGGATCACGTCCAATTGATTTACACTTAAAAGGCTTCGAGGCTATGGGAGCTGAAATCCACGTTGGTAATGGCTTCGTGGAAGCAAAAGTAAACGGACGTCTTAAGGGTGCAAAGATATACCTTGATATGCCGAGTGTAGGTGCAACGGAAAATATCATGATGGCTGCAGCATTAGCAGAAGGGAAGACGATTATTGAGAATGGTGCAAAAGAGCCTGAAATCGTTGACCTTGCAAACTATTTAAACCAAATGGGTGCGAATATTATCGGTGCTGGAACGGAAACAATCCGTATAGAAGGTGTTGATAAACTGCATGGTGCTGAGCATAGCATCATTCCCGACCGTGTAGAAGCAGGAACGTTCATGGTTGCAGCAGCAATCACAGGCGGTAATGTTTTAATTGAGAATGCTGTTACTGAACATCTTCGTTCTGTTATCTCAAAATTAGAAGAGATGAATGTGACGGTAAAAGAAGAAGGTAATGGGGTTCGTGTTATTGGACCAGAATCAGGAGAGTTAAAATCTACAGACATTAAGACATTGCCATACCCAGGATTCCCTACAGATATGCAATCACAATTAATGGCATTAATGTTGCGGGCCGAGGGTACGAGTGTGCTTACAGAGACAGTGTTCGAGAACAGATTCATGCATGTAGAAGAATTTAGAAGAATGAATGCTCAAATGAAAATTGAAGGTCGCAGTGTCATTATCGAAGGAGCTTCTGATTTACAAGGAGCAGAAGTTGCAGCAACGGATTTACGTGCAGCAGCAGCACTTATCTTGGCAGGTTTAGCGGCTGATGGAGTGACTCGTGTTACAGAGTTGAAGCATCTTGATCGCGGCTATGTTAATTTAGCTGGCAAGCTTGCCGCTCTCGGAGCAGATATTGAACGTATAAATGATACGGATGATACCGTTAAACCAGTCACACAAGAAGAAACGGAATTCGCAACGAAATCATTTTAATTTAACCAAAGTATAATATGCAGTAAAAAAACAGATGGCGAAAGTCATTTGTTTTTTTATGTTGTCTTTAATGATGGCTCTATTTTACAGTCTGCGGTTTTCTATATAAAATGCGGACTAGTGACAATTGTAATTTTAGATCTGAAAGGTCTTACAATTAACAAGAGTTTTCATTCTTTCAATAAAATAACATTGATAGTTAGTGGGTTGGGTATTTTGTGTCTAGATTTTGCACTATCCCAGAGGAAGAAGTACACGAAGACTCCTGCGGGAAGAAGGCTCACCAGCTCCCCTAAGGTGCGCGAAGTGTATTTCTGGAGCAACTAGTAAGAGAGCACTTTACATTAAACTAGTTAGCAGTTTACATCAACTGTTCATCACTTAAGAAAATAATACTCTTTCAGAAAATGGGCTTTAAATAGGGCGGTGTATAATTTTTGATAATAAGCTTACTTTTCAAATATTAACAAATTATGCTACATTAATGAGAAAGTTGAATATTGACTACTTGAGATTGCTTTCTATCTAATCAGCAACTAAAAGGGGGAGATTTTATGGAACAACTTAGTCATAATATTGAACGAATCATCAAACAATCAAGCGGCAAATGGGGTATTGCCATTGAAGAGTTAGGAACGAATAAAAGCTGGGGTATAAATGAAGAAGAATTGTTCTATGCAGCAAGTATTATCAAAGTACCAATTATGATCGCCGTGTTTGCTGCTTATGAAAATGAGAGACTTTCCTTAAGTGATGTGCTAGAGCTAAAAATAGAAGAAATGGTCGGGGGTTCAGGCGTACTCCAGTATTTGGCACCAGGAACAAGACTAACGATAAATGACCTGATTACTTTAATGATTATTCAAAGTGATAACACTGCTACCAATATGCTAATTAATCTAATTGGCAAAGAAAATATTCAGCAGACGATGAAAAATATAGGCATGCAGAAGAGCAAATTTTATAATAAGCTTATGACAGTTCCAGCAAATCTACAAGGTTATAATGAAATTACAGCACAAGATTTGACGATGATATTGAAGAAATTGGCAGCAGGTAAAATTGTATCCATGCATGCTTGTGGGCGGATGATAGAAATTATGAAAAAACAGCAGCTTACAGATTGTTTACCGGCTAAATTACCACAAACGGATTCAAATATTATTGGAAATATACCTGAGTGGCAGCTTGCAAACAAAACGGGATTTGTTTCAGGCGTGCGACATGATATTGGTATTTTTTATGTAGGAGATCGAGCAATGGCCACTACTGTTCTATCACAAGATCTTGATGATCATCACTCAAAAGATGCAATAGCTGAAATAGGTTTGGAAATTTACCGTTACTTGAAGAGGTAAATGGTAGGATAGTTCAAATCGCTTACTGACTACTCTAAATATCTATTATTATATTCCAGACAATTATAAAAATATTGCAATTTGTCAATTGTATGCTAAAATTAAAAGAAAATTAATAATTATAGTAATAAATCGAAATCAATGAGTATATTTCAATCTTATGAAACCGCTAACATCAATAGGATAAGGGGGGTGGGGGTTTTGCTTCGTTACATATTAAAGAGATTACTCATTATGATTGCGACTTTATGGATCATCATTACTGTCACATTCGTTCTAATGATTAGTATTCCTGGTTCACCATTTAATAGTGAGGGCTCTTCCAATGCAACTGTACAAGCTAATTTAGAAAAGCATTATCATCTAGATGAACCGTATCATATTCAGTACTTACTTTATTTAAAATCAATTGTTACCCTAGATCTAGGTCCCTCGATTAAGCAGCCAGATCAGACGGTTAATGACTTGTTAGGAAGAGGATTTCCCATTTCATTCGAACTTGGGATTCTGACAATAGTTGTAGCAGTCCTTTCAGGAATAACGCTTGGTATCATTGCTGCATTGCGACATAATGGCATTATTGATTACCTAGCAATGGCGTTAGCGGTTTTGGGTATTTCGATTCCGAACTTCATTTTGGCAACATTACTTATTCAGAAGGTAGCGGTAGACTGGAATCTATTGCCAGTTGCGACATGGTCAAGCCCAGCACATATGATATTGCCCATTTTAGCGTTAGCTACAGGGCCAATGGCAATTATTGCAAGGCTTACGAGGTCGACCATGCTTGAAGTATTGACACAGGACTACATAAAAATGGCACGTGCTAAGGGATTATCTCCTTGGAAAATTACAATTAAGCATGCACTTAGGAATGCATTAATGCCGATTGTAACGATTATGGGTACATTACTTGCAGGCATTTTAACTGGGACTTTTGTAATTGAGAAGATTTTTGCGATTCCTGGTATGGGAAAATATTTTGTTGAAAGTATTAATCAACGGGATTATCCGGTTATTATGGGAACGACTGTTTTCTATAGTGCTTTTCTCATTTTCATGCTTTTTCTTGTTGATATCGCTTACGGTATTCTCGATCCAAGAATAAAAGTCCATAAGCGGGGAGGAGAGTAAATGAAAACAGCAGAGGAATTGAATTCTACTCACTCTCCATCTGAAATACCGGATGAATGGTTTACAAAGAAAATAAAAGATACCGATGCAGCTGAAATTGTTTCACGACCATCTTTATCTTACTGGCAGGATGCATGGAGAAGGCTGATGAAGAATAAGATGGCAATGTTGGGATTAGTCTTTCTCATTCTGCTAGCAATAATGGCTACTTTGGGTCCAATTCTATCGCCATATGCAGTGAATGTACAGAACTTACCAGAACAATATCAGCCACCGTCCTTAGAGCACTGGTTTGGAACGGATAATGCTGGAAGAGATGTCTTTACACGAACTTGGTATGGCGCTCGAATCTCTTTATTTGTCGGTCTAGTTGCAGCACTAATCGATGTAACGATAGGTATAATTTGGGGAGGGATTTCAGGATATAAGGGCGGACGAACCGATACGATTATGATGAGGATTATTGAAATTCTATATGGAATTCCGAGCTTACTTGTTACGATTCTATTGCTTGTCGTTCTTGGTCCAAGCCTCCTAACGATTATTATTGCCCTCACAATTACAGGCTGGGTTGGGATGGCGCGAATTGTCAGGGGGCAGGTGCTGCAAATTAAGAATTATGAATACGTGCTTGCCTCGAAATCTTTTGGAGCAAAGGATTCGCGAATTATTCGAAAAAACTTATTGCCAAATACGATGGGACCGATCATCGTACAAATGACATTATCCGTACCAACAGCAATCTTCGCCGAGGCTTTCTTAAGCTTTATTGGACTAGGAATTCAGGCTCCATTTGCAAGTTGGGGTGTGATGGCAAATGATGCACTGGGTGCCATTACATCGGGATACTGGTGGACATTATTTTTCCCGGCATTTTTTATTTCGTTTACAATGTTTGCATTTAACGTATTAGGTGATGGGCTTCAAGACGCACTTGATCCAAAGCTTAGGAAGTAGGTGTCAAATTGGAAAGAATTCTCGAAGTAGAAAACTTACACGTCACATTCTCTACCTATGGTGGAACAGTAAAGGCTGTAAGAGGAGTGAACTTTTATTTAAATAAAGGTGAGACTTTGGCAATCGTTGGTGAATCTGGATGTGGAAAAAGCGTGACATCAAATGCGATTATGAGATTGATTCCTGATCCACCTGGAAAAATCTCCATGGGGAAAATCAATTTTAAAGGAAAGGATTTAACAAAATTAGGCGAGAAAAAGATGCGTTCGATACGTGGAGTAGATATTTCCATGATATTCCAGGATCCGATGACTGCATTAAATCCAACGTTAACAATAGGGACACAATTAATGGAGGGATTACGCGATCATCATCAAGTATCTGCACATGAGGCAAAAAACAAGGCAATAGAGATGATGAACCTTGTAGGTATCCCGAATCCTGAGGAAAGACTAAAGCAATATCCCCATCAATTTAGTGGTGGAATGCGTCAACGAATTGTGATTGCAATTGCACTAATATGTGAACCGGAATTATTGATTGCCGATGAACCAACAACAGCACTTGATGTGACAATCCAAGCGCAAATACTGGAGTTATTTGGAAAAATTCAAGAGGCAACAGGGATTTCCATCATATTAATTACCCATGATTTAGGTGTCGTTGCAAAAATTGCGGATCGAATTGCGGTAATGTATGCAGGGAGGATCATCGAAACAGGTACGAAACGGGATATTTTTTATCACCCAGAGCACCCGTATACAAAGGGATTATTACAATCTGTACCACGATTGGATATAAAAGGTGAATTGATTCCGATAAATGGAACACCACCAGATTTATTCTCACCTCCGAAGGGCTGTGCATTCACTGCCAGATGTCCATTCGCAATGGAGGTGTGTGATAAAGTTTATCCTGGAGAGTCTAAGTTAACCGACACACATAAAGTAGATTGTTGGTTACAGGATGAACGGGCGAAGCAGCTTATAGCTGCAACTGTTTCAAAATAATTGTAAGGGGGCAGAAGGATGAAAAAGTTTATCATATTTCTACTTACGGTCTTTGCAGTACTAGTTCTAGCGGCATGTACAGCAAACGAGAATGCAGGAGAGGACCCAGCAGAAGAAGCACCACCAACTGAGGAAGGGACAGAACAAGAAAAAGAGGGTGAAGCAGGAGAGAAAGTGCTCCACATTAATAATACCATTGAACCGACTTCGTTAAACCCTTCAATTGGTTTTGACGCCGTTTCCTGGGATCCGTTAAATAATTTGATGGAAGGATTGACACGTCTTGATCAAGATTCAATAGCTGCAGCAGGGGTGGCTGAGGACTGGGACGTATCCGAGGATGGATTAACCTACACTTTCCATATACGTGAGGATGCTAATTGGTCAAATGGGGATCCAGTTGTGGCTGAAGATTTTGTATATGCATGGAAGCTCATGCTTGATCCAGCGACAACACCACCATCTCCAGCAGCATTCTTGGCATATTTCATTGAGGGAGCAGAAGCTTTCAATAATGGAGAAGGAACAGCTGACGATGTTGCGATTACCGCTTTGGACGAGAAAACATTGGAGGTTGTTCTTGCAGCGCCGACAGGATTTTTCTTGGATTTGCTGACAAATCCAGCATTTTTCCCGATTAACCATAAGGTAGCTGAAGAAAATCCATCATGGCATGCGGAGGCAGAGTCATTCGTAGCAAATGGCCCATTCAAGCTCGAATCATGGGAGCATAATAGTGAAATGGTCTTCGCAAAAAATCGGGAATATTGGGATGCAGATACAGTGAAGCTGGATAAGGTCCATTTCGCAATGGTAAATGATACGAATACCCAGTATCAAATGTTTCAAAGTGGAGAACTTGATACAGCGACCATTCCTGCAGAACTTTCTGACCAGCTGATTGATGGAGATAATGTTTATATTGGTAATACTGGTGGACTTGAATTCTATCGCTTTAATGTTAATGAAGAGCCGTTTCAAAATAAGAAAATCAGACAGGCGTTTGCTTTAGCTGCCAATCGACAGGATATTACGGAATTTGTAGTGAAAAATGGAGTAGAGCCTGCGTTTGCCTTTGTATCTCCTGGTTTCACTAGCCCATCAGGAGAAGACTTCCGAGATGTAAATGGTGATCTTGTACCATTTGATCCAGATCAAGCGAAACAGCTTCTTGAGGAAGGCATGGCAGAGGAAGGATACGATACATTACCACCGATTGTCCTATCATATAATACAACGGACACGAATAAAGCTGTAGCAGAAACATTGCAAAACATGTTTAGTGAAAACCTAGGAGTAGATGTAACGTTAGAAAATCAAGAATGGAATGTGTTCTCGGAAGCACAGCAAAATCTTGAGCTCCAATTTTCCCGTAGCTCATTTCTAAACGATTATAATGATCCAGTGAATTTCCTTGAGAGCTTTGTTACAGATTCCTATATGAACCGCACAGGCTGGTCTAATGCGGAATATGATGAATTGATTGAAAAGGGGAAAACAGAGACAGACGAAGAAAAGCGCTGGCAGTATTTATATGAAGCAGAAAAATTGCTTGCTGAAGAAATGATAATTATGCCGATTCGCTACTATAATACAGTAGTGCTGGAAGCAGATAATATTTCTGGAATACTCCGTCACCCTGTTGGCTATTTTGATTTAAAATATGCAGATAAACAATAATTAAGAAATGGTAATATAAACATAGGGTGGTCCATTACATTAATGGACCATCCTATAAAATGTTTCAAAGTGGAGGTTGAGCCATGCTTTATCCAATGCACTTAGAAAAAGGGGATAGAATTGGTGTAATTGCACCAGCAGGTCCACCAGATTTAGAAAATACAAGCAAAGCCATTTCATTTTTCCAAGCAATGGGACTACAGGTCAAATTTAGTGAACATCTTAATAGGATACATGGCTATTTAGCTGGAACAGATGAAGAACGTTTAATGGACTTTCATGAAATGATTGCTGACCGGAGTATTAAAGCGCTATTTTGTGCACGTGGTGGTTATGGAACAGCAAGAATCACACCATATCTTGATTTTGAGTTAATTAAACAAAACCCTAAGATTATCTGGGGTTATAGTGACATTACTTATTTACATACGGCTATTCGCCAAGAAACAGGACTAATCACCTTTCACGGACCAATGCTAAGCTCGGATATTAGTAAAAATAATTTTGATTCCTTATCAGGATCGTTATTTAAACAATTGTTTGAACCAACTATTTTAACTTATTCTGAAACAGTTTCTCCCCTGAAAGTTGTCACAGAAGGAGTAGCAGAGGGACAGCTAGTCGGTGGAAATCTATCATTAATAGTAAGTTCAATCGGCACACCGTATGAACTGGATGTAAAAGATAAGTTACTATTAATAGAAGATATCGGTGAGGAACCATACAAGATAGACGGAATGCTAAATCAATTAAAGTTAGCAGGGAAACTAGCAGATGCAGCAGGAATTGTTGTCGGTGATTTTGCAGATGCGGAGTCAAAATTACCAAGCTCCTTAACCATCGAACAGGTTTTTCACCATTACTTTGCGGAACTAACAATTCCAGTTATAAGTGGATTCAAGATAGGTCATTGCCTGCCCCATTTCTCCGTTCCACTGGGGGCAAAGGCAAAACTATCAACAAATGATAAGACACTCGTTATTCAACCTGGTGTTATGTGATAAAAGAAACAATAATCTAGTAATTAAAACAAACGTTTGATTTAATTTTATATCCAATGATATTTAGAATTAATGAATGATAATGAACAAGTTAGATTATTTGATAAATATTAGTTCACATTATAATCAACAATTGATAAAAATGAGAACTAGTGGGAAATTTGCTTTCTATGGAAGATACTATCTACCACTTAACGGTTTTGATCTTATACATCAAAAAGGTGGATAAACAATAGTAAACGCTCAATTTTAGCGGAAGTAATACACGGAGACTCCTGCGGGAGGAAAGGCCTCGGTGAGACTCTGAAGTGCGTTAGCACAAAGAGGCTCACCAGCCGCCCGCGGAAAGCGTAGTGTATTGCTGGAGCGACATGCCTGAGAGTACTCATTATATTAAAAAGAAACAATTTATAGAATAAAAAGTATGAAAGAGTCTATGTTACAAACTGGCACCGGGAAGAAGACAGGGGGAAGAGAAATGGGAGAAAAGATACTCGAAGTGAAAAACTTAAAGAAACACTTTTCAGTTGGCAATGGACAAATCTTACAAGCCGTCGATGATGTTAGCTTCTCCATTAACAAAGGAGAAACATTCGGACTAGTTGGAGAATCCGGATGTGGAAAATCAACCATTGGCAGAACAATTATGGGACTTTACGACAAAACAGCTGGCGATGTAATATTTGCAGGTGAGAATGTCCATGAATTAAAAGAGAAGAATAAATTTTCCTTTCATCGAAAAATGCAGATGATATTTCAAGACCCATATGCGTCTTTAAATCCCCGTTCAACTGTTCGCGAAGTTATTTCTGAACCGATGGAAATACATAAGATCTTTAAAAACAAACGAGAACAATTAGAACAAGTTTATGAGCTTTTAGAAGAAGTGGGATTAAGTCGCGATCATATCAATCGTTATCCACATGAATTTAGCGGCGGGCAGAGGCAACGAATTGGTATCGCTCGTGCACTAGCCTTAGATCCTGAATTTATTATTGCTGATGAACCAATTTCTGCACTGGATGTGTCAGTACAGGCTCAGGTTGTTAATCTGCTCAAAAGGCTCCAAGCTGAAAAAGGATTAACTTTTTTATTTATTGCTCATGATTTAGCGATGGTGAGGCAATTCTCAGATCGAATCGGTGTTATGTATTTAGGGAATATGGTAGAGCTAACGAGTAGTGATCAGCTATATGACAATGCACTCCATCCTTATACCCAAGCATTGTTATCAGCAATTCCAATTCCAGACCCTGACATTGAAGAAAGCAGGGAACGTATCATACTTAAAGGAGACTTACCAAGCCCAATCAATCCTCCGAGTGGCTGTGTATTTCGAACGCGCTGTCCAATGGCTATGGACATCTGTGCAATAGAAAAGCCCAAATGGCAAGAAGTTGAACCAAGCCACTTTGTAGCTTGCCATTTATATAGGGAATCTTCCAGTGAAAAGGAATCACCGATTAAATTGACGATTTCCTAAGCATGATGGAATCCATCAACAAAGACTTTTACCGCAATATTTGTCATTGTTTATATAAACTGCAGCATATGCGATGTTAATTTTCGGTCTGAGTAATCACTTTTCGTAGTGAAGACTTATGTAGTTTGATGTGACATCAAGATAGACAACTAATTTTCACTCGCAAAACCCCAGCGGAGAAAATACACGAAGACTCCTACGGGAAGAAGAGCCTAGGTGAGACTTCGAAGTGCGCCAGCACAAGACGGCTCACCAGCTCCCCGCGGAAAGCGAAGTGTATTTTCGGAGCGGCCGGCCGGAGAACAATTGCTTACCTAAGCTTGTGCAAGGTTTACATCAAAACAGTATCATCAAAAAATGGAATATGGACAGGATGATATAATTTTTATGGTCTAATTCTACTCTTTTTTGTATAGATTAATAGTGTAGATGGTAGAGCAAATTAGCCAATTACACAAATGCAAAGGGGGGAAGAATTTGAAAAATAGTAATAAACCGTATAAATCAAATCAAAAAAATGTCGCCCGCATCTTGGAATTACAAAAGAAGCGGAAACAGGATGCTAGTATAAATAGGAATAAAGCCAAACCGATTAAACGGCAAATAATTCCCTTTACGCATCGAAACACTATTCATTTTAACAGGGGAAGCAGGGTGTGGAGAGCCCCGACAATCATCATTCTCGCCAGCTTAATGATGATTATTCTCGTAATCCCAACATTGGTTGTCGTTCCATTTGGGAATGAAAATAAGCAGGAGGCAAGCAGTATTGATATGGAGAAAAAAGAGGAAATTGAAATAGAACAGTCGCCTTTATCAATTGAAGTAATGCGGCATGCCACGGAAACGGTTGAAGATCTGCCATTAGAAACCTATGTTGCAGGTGTAGTTGCAGCCGAAATGCCAATTGAATTTGAACTCGAGGCTCTGAAGGCACAGGCCCTCGCTGCGAGAACTTTTACCGTTAATCACTTGCTGCATGGGAATAGGGGATCGGAATACGATTTGACTGACACTGTCACACATCAGGTTTATAAAAATGAGCTGGATTTGCAAAAACAGTGGGGAAGCAATTTTACAGCGAATATGAATAAAATTAAAGAGGCTGTAAATGCAACGAAGGGTGAAATTATCACGTATCAAGATGCACCAATAACTGCGCAGTTTTTCTCAACAAGTAATGGTTTTACAGAGAATTCTGAGGACTATTGGGAAAATGAGCTTCCATATTTACGCAGTGTGGAGAGCCCTTGGGATAAGGAATCACCGAAATATCTCGATCAAGGAACGTTTTCAATTGACGAGGTAGAGGCTGCTCTCCAAATAGAACTACCTAGAAGTGTTGCTCTAAACTTAGAAATAACACGTACAGAAAGTGGGCGTGTCAAAGAATTAGCGATTGAAGGCCATACATTTTCTGGCAGGGAAATTCGCGATAAGCTAAAATTACGATCGAATGACTTCAAAATTGACCAAAATAATAATCACCTAGTTTTCACAACCAAGGGAAATGGGCATGGAGTTGGCATGAGCCAATATGGTGCAAACGGAATGGCTATGGAAGGAAAAACATATCAGGAAATAATAAAACATTACTATCAAGGTGTTGAAATAAATACTGTAACAGATACAGCACCAACCCTCGTTGCAAAATAAACGAGGGTTTTTTCGTCGGTTATGAACTAAAAATATGATAGTAAATCCGATTATCTCCTCTTAATACATTAAACCTTTCCTTAATCAGACACTTAAACTACTAATTCATCCAATCAATACCCCAGTGTCCACGCCCAGAAAGGTTTAATTTCTCCTAATTCAACAATAATATGCATAAAATCAAATAATTTTTTTACTAGGATGTATATAATTTCTTTTTTCTGAACAGAATGGTTGTTGAGGTGATGATCTAATGAATGAAGAAAACAAAGGTACTCCAAAAAATAAGTGGAGTCGTATTTTCCGCAAAAAATGGTTTTTCCCAGCTTTGTATTTAACGATTGCCGCACTACTTCTTTCTGCTGTGGTATGGTATCAAAATTTGGAAAATCAAATTCCAGATGCGACAGACATCCAAAACGAGCAAGGTATGGGTGATTACCAACCAACACCGAATGAAGATAATGCAGAGCCTGTTTTAGAACAACAAGAAGTAATTAAAATGCCTGTAGCCGATCAAGAACAAGCAGAAATCGTAACTAAATTTTTTGATTACAATGCAGAACAGGAAGATAGAGAAAATGCTTTGATTCTCCATAATAATCGGTTCTATCAAAGTACAGGAGTCGATATTGCATCTGCTGATGCTAAAACATTTAATGTCGTAGCGGCTTTAAGTGGTACAGTAACAGAGGTGAAAGAGGATCCGCTTCTAGGAAATGTAGTAATCATGTCACATGAAAATGATATTACGACATATTATTCAAGCCTGGAAAATGTAGCTGTTACAGCTGGCGATAAAGTGAAGCAAGGTGACGAAGTTGGTACTGCAGGGAAGAGTATTTTTGGAAAAGACAAAGGTGCACATGTTCATTTTGAGTTAAGAAAAGATGGTAAAGAAGTGAATCCGGAAAGCTTTTTCAATCAATCAGTAAGCAGTTTAAATGACGCTGTAACAGAAGAAGCAGCAGAAAATCCAGAAGCAGCGGATAATCAGGAATCTGCTGATAATCCAGATGCAACTGAAGACGAGCCTACTGATGAAACATCTACTGATGAAACCGAGCAACCAATTGACTCAGAAGAAAATCCTGATGAGGATGTTTCAGAAGAAGATCCAGCAGCAGGTGACGATGTAGATGATGAAAATTCAAATGAAGAAACAGACGATTCATCAAATACATCTGGTGCATAATAAAGACTGTGAGATACTCTAGCAAATGCTGCTAGAGTATTTTTTATGAACGAAGTAAAACTCCGCTATATTAACGTTTCTTCGTTATCGATCATAAAAGCATTCTGGAATAAATTCGAAACCTCTAGCTAGTGCTTTATGGAGGGCTGCAAAAAGCTAAATAAAAACATATATAACCTAAGCTAGATACTTAGTAATACCTTGAATCTCTGCGAAAAGTGTCGAACGATAATAAGAATTCTCTTTCAGCAATGTGTTAAAATATATTGTGGCAATAGTAGGTAAATTAAATTATTTAATAAAGTAATTCAGTGAGATTGTCCGTTATGCTGAAATGATAATTTTGCTGGATAAGTAAATACAACGTTTCTTATCTAATGACTGGTACAAGGATGTTGCATAAGAGTTTGATCGAATGCTAGTTTTCTATGAGGAGAGGATATTGTTGGAGGTTTATGGTAGTTTGTTATCAACGAAATACGAATTAACCTTGGAACAGCTTCACAATTTTTTTTTACTGGAGGAGAGTTCAGAATCAATTACTGAGTTGACAAGAAGGTTTTGCTTACAGTCATCCTCACTGGACATTCAGAAAAAAGGGATGGAATTCTTATATCTTCATGGCTATTTTGATGATTTAATGAAACTGATAAAGAAAAATAAAGAATCGACGTATTTCTCGAATAATCAATGGGCAGACATTTACCAACTCATGATGAATTTGAAGAAAAACGGAGAGCTTGCATACACCATTCTGCCAAAATTGAATCAGTCCAAGACAAGTGACCCAGAATTAATCTGCTTGATAGAAATCGCAAAGGCGTATTGTTATTATTATATGAATCGAGTTGACAAATTGGGATATATTTTAACAACGTATCAGCAATTATTCTCGGTTATCGAGGATCGATTATTAGTCTCTTACTTTAAAATTCGGATTCAGCAGCTATCACTAATATACTTTATGAAGCAAAATGAACTAATTACTGCAAGAAGATTTGCGTATCAAACGCTTAAAGAAACATTAAATCCGTTTATTCATGTCGATGTCCATATTAAATTAGGATTGTCCTATACATTCGAATCATTGGAAAGCGGAATGTATCATCTTTCAGAAGCGTTGAGAATTTCTAAAAAGTATCATTATGATTTAGCAGTAAATATTATTGAACAGCATAATATTCCATTCCTTTCTGCTCATTTCAACCAAGTGGAAAATATTTCAACCCAAGATAAAAGTGAACAAGCCCATATCGAGATAGCCAAAGGGAATAATGACAAGGCGATTGAAATACTAAACGAATTGCCACTGAACACGCCGTTTCAAATTTATTACCTTGGCAAAGCAAAACGAGATAAACAATTACTTCTTAAATCTTATTTGTATTTTATGGATAAGCAAAGCGATCATTTTTTCTCTAAGCTGCCACTTTGTGAGTTAAAACAATTAAACCACTAAAAATTAAAAGGGGGACGATTTGGTGTGAAAGCCATTTTCCCCTTACTGGTGCTAAAAAGGAAAAAAGTATCTCCTTACAATCTCTGCGCTAAACTACTCTCACTATTATAATCCAAGCGGTGCTGCATGAAGCGAAATGCTCGTTGGAAAATGATTCCTATTACTTCTAATTACCTGTCCATTTTAATCATTTGCAATTCATGTAAAAAGAATTGAAATAGGAATTTTTCTATTTAATAAAAAAATACTGCTTGTCTCCCTTAGTAAAAATACGATTTTAATCATAAAGCTTGCACAGACGTAATAAAATGTTAGAAACCAAGCATTCAGTATCATCTGAGGTGAGAGCTTGTGTGGATACAATCATCATATCAAACAGGATGCTCTCTTTTATTTTTTTGTATAATATATACAGAAAATTCCACCAATTTATGTTATTGTATCATAACCAACCCCAACTTTACATATCCATTACGATCTCTTTTCAGTATATGAATAAGCCTGAGCACCATGAACACCTTGTCTCGATTCACACCTCGGAAGTAATCAACTTAGGGAGGCGACTGGTGTGCACGATTACATCAAAGATAGAGCAATCAAGATAGGAAATCATGTGGTCGAAACAAGAAAAACTGTTCGAACAATAGCAAAGGAATTCGGTGTATCTAAAAGCACGGTTCATAAGGATTTGACTGAAAGATTACCAGAAATAAATCCTGATTTAGCAAACCAGGTGAAAGACATCTTGGAGTATCATAAAGCAATCCGTCACTTACGTGGAGGTGAAGCGACAAGGAAGAAGTATCAACTTGACTCAAGCAAAGAAGGTGAAGTAAATACTGTTATGTAAGAAACTTCTTTCCTGCAAAAAAACTGCCATCTTGTCGGAAAACATCCTGCAAGATGGCAGTTTCTATTTCCTTTAAAACTCCTTTTCTAAGAATGATGTCCTTTAAATTAACGTCAAAAAATAGTATAGAAAAAACCTCAGAAATTATTTCACAATGTACAGTTAAATGTTGAGATTTGTGGTAAAATATAATAATGAGTAGCATTGTGTTTTCGGACAGTGCAAGATAAGGAATACTAGGAGGATCTTGATTCATGTTTTCTAGAGATATTGGAATTGACCTTGGAACTGCCAATGTTTTAATTCATGTGAAAGGCAAAGGAATTGTCCTAAATGAACCATCCGTAGTTGCAATGGATAAGAATACTGGTAAAGTACTTGAAGTCGGAGAAGCTGCAAGACGTATGGTTGGACGTACACCAGGAAATATTGAAGCAATTCGCCCACTAAAAAATGGTGTAATTGCTGATTTTGACGTGACTGAAGCAATGTTAAAACATTTTATAAATAAGATTAATGTAAAAGGATTTTTATCTAAGCCAAGAATGCTTATTTGCTGTCCTACAAATATAACAAAAGTTGAACAAAAGGCAATTAAAGAAGCAGCAGAGAAATCCGGCGGAAAGAAAATCTACCTTGAAGAAGAACCGAAAGTTGCCGCAATTGGTGCTGGTATGGAAATTTATCAACCAAGTGGAAATATGGTTGTTGATATCGGTGGAGGTACAACCGATGTTGCTGTCCTGTCAATGGGTGGGATTGTTACTTCAGAATCAATCAAAATGGCCGGTGATAATTTTGATGTTGAAATTCTTCAATACATAAAGAAAAAGTATAAGCTTTTGATTGGGGAACGTACAGCTGAAGAAATTAAGATTAATGTAGCAACAGTATTTAAAGATTCACGAAATGAGGAAATGGAAATCCGTGGGCGTGATATGGTGAGTGGATTGCCAGAAACGATAACGGTTCGCTCGGCGGAAATTGAAGAAGCACTTCGAGAATCAGCATATTTAATTGTCCAAGCAGCGAAGTCTGTACTTGAACGTACACCACCAGAATTATCAGCAGATATTATTGATCGTGGCGTTATCTTAACTGGTGGAGGAGCATTAATTCATGGCATCGACGAATTACTTGCAGAAGAATTAAAGGTTCCAGTATTAATTGCAGAGGATCCGATGAGCTGTGTGGCAAAAGGGACAGGAATTATGCTTGAAAATATTGATAAAGTAGAACGTAATAAAGTCATCTAATGAAATGAGCGGGCATCAGGCGTAGGGAGGAGGAGAAAGACTTGTTAAGAGGATTCTATACAGCAGCTAGTGGGATGATTACGCAACAGCGTCAACAAGAAGCCTTAGCAAATAATATTGCAAACATAAATACACCAGGATATAAAGCGGATCAGACTGCGATTCGCGCATTTCCAGAAATGTTAATGCAGGAAATGGGTTCAAAGAAAATTCCGGTAACAAATAATGTTAGTTTGCCGATACAAAATCCAATTGGTTCGCTTAATACCGGTGTTTATGTACAAGAAACTGTTCCGAACTTTACTCAGGGTGATATTCGTCAGACCGGAATTTCAACCGATTTGGCATTAATAAATGGACAGGTTCCTGATGAAACGGGTAGCATATTTTTTACCGTGCAAAATGATGCAGGTGAAATACGCTATACGACTAATGGTAATTTCACGGTTGATGGAGCTGGAAATCTTGTGACAAATCAAGGTTATTATGTTCTGAATGCAGCTGGAAATCCAATACAAACTGGTGGAATGGAGTTTACCGTAACACAAGATGGAGTTCTGCAAACAGCAGAACAGAACACGCAGCTTGGGCTCTCCTATGTAGTTAATGTGAACCAACTTGTAAAAGAAGGAGATAATTTATTCTCTGGAGAAGCAGAAGCGGTTCCTGGTATGGCTACATTTCAGATTCAACAGGGAGCATTAGAGCAATCCAACGTCGATTCATTACAAACGATGACTCAAATGATGGAGTCCTACCGCTTGTTTGAAACAAATCAACGTGTACTAAGAGCATACGATGAAAGTATGGGCAAGGCGGTTAGTGAGATAGGGAGAATTGGTTAGAACGTAAAGACAATGATTTTTAGAATAGAAAGTATAAAAATTTCTTTATATAATTCCAGCATCAGGGTTGGCCACGTCCAGCTCCATCTCCCATCTCCCATCGCCCAGCGACTAGCGAGACTTCCCTCACCTCCGTACGATAGGTCAACATCGATTATGGTTTTAAGGAAGGCCGACTAAAAGCAGGCTTCGCCAACGTCGGCATACCCCTAAAGTGCAGGGGCATGTTTCCTTTATCTCCTACGTAGGAATGTTCGACCCGTCGAACCACCCCAAACTGCGGGGCGCAGTCCGTATACAGCTCAAACTAGCTTTAAGCTTTTGTTCTACCAAGATTGGAGGGATTACATTGTCACGAATGATGATTCAAGCTGCAGTAACAATGAATCAATTGCAAAGCAAGCTTGATTTGATTGGTCATAATATGGCAAACAGCCAAACGACAGGGTATAAAACGCGTCAAGCAGAGTTCTCTTCGTTATTATTCCAGCAAATCAATAATTTAAATAGTCCAGAAAATGCAGAAGGACGATTAACACCAGATGGTATTCGAATTGGTTCTGGTGCAAGACTCGGTGCAACGAACATTAACCTAGAACACGGATCATTGGTTACAACAAATCGTGCGCTAGATACGGCATTAGTTGGAGAAAATCAATTCTTTCAAGTTCAAGTAATAGAGAATGGAAATACGGAAACACGTTATACTAGAGATGGCTCATTTTATTTAAATCCGATAAATAATAATCAAGATGTCATGCTCGTATCAAGTGACGGTAATCCGATACTTGGCGAGAATGGTCCGATTGTCATTCCTGAAGGATTTGATGCAATTACGATTCGTGAGAACGGACAAATTGTCACCCAGCGTGGCGGTCAAGAGGAGATTGCTGGCTCAATTGCAGTAGTTGAAGTGGTTCGCCCAAGATTACTGGAATCAACAGGCCAGAATATGTTCCGACTGCCAAATACAGCAGAACTAGGGCTTAACTTTGGTGACATAATTCAAAACACCGCCCCGAATGAAAATATTTTGCAAAGCGGAACACTTGAACAGTCGAATGTTGATGTAGCAGAGCAAATGTCAGATCTAATCATGGCGCAGCGTTCTTACCAGTTCAATGCACGAACAATCTCGATGGGAGACCAGATGATGGGATTAGTGAACCAGCTTCGTTCATAGAGATGGAAGGTTAATTGAAATGTAGATTTTGATCTTAAGTTTATGATAAACTTGGATGAAGTGGGAACACTCGTTTAACGATGTTTGAGTGCAAGCAAACTGAAAAACTTTCTATTAATAATATACAAGCATTAGTTCAATTGCCAGGAATTAAGGAGTTACTATTTATGTCTAATCACTCTGATCGCACCGTTGTTGATAAGAAGTCAAGAAGAGAATATAAACAAGAGAAGAAAAAAGACTCGATGAAAAAAGCAGAGTTGAATTCTAAGACAACGGAAAAGCAATCAAGAAAACAGCAAAAGCAGGAAAAAAATGAAAAAAGCAATAATAAAAAGCCGCGATTGCGTATTTTTCCGATTTGGCTTCGAGTTATCATTGTTCTGATTCTAGCTGCAACCGCATTAGTTCTTGGATTAATGATTGGTTATGGTATCCTTGGTGATGGGATTCCAATGGATGTATTGAAAAAAGAAACATGGCAGCATATTATTGATATCGTAACGAAAGTCGAATAGTTTACCAGGCAGCATAATTTCATATTTCCATAAAAGCATGTTGCCTGTAAAATAGATGACATGCTTTTTCTTACTACATAGCAACAAAGGCTGTCACGGAAAGGCTTGGTTAAATCTTAGCAATCTTTGCTTCGGTCCCTACTAAATTCCCGCACTTTTGATATAATAACGGAAATATCTTTTTACAAAGGAGTTAGGATTATGTTAGATATAGAACAAATAAAAGAAATTATACCGCATCGCTACCCATTTCTATTAGTAGATAAGGTGACGGAAATGGAAGAAGGCAAACGTGTTGTAGGTATAAAAAATGTTACAGTTAATGAACCGTTTTTTCAAGGGCATTTCCCTGAATATGCTGTAATGCCTGGAGTATTGATTATTGAGGCGCTGGCACAGGTTGGTGCGATTGCAGTATTAGGAAAAGAAGAAAATAAAGGGAAATTAGGCTTTTTAGCTGGTGTTGATAAATGTCGATTTAAGCGCCAAGTAAGACCTGGGGATCAGCTGCGTTTAGAGGTAGAGATTACGAGGGTTAAGGGGCCAATTGGCAAAGGAAAAGGAATTGCTACTGTAAATGGAGAATTAGCTTGTGAAGCAGAGATCACATTTGCAATAAAGTAGAAATTATTATGCTGCATAAAAAAATTGTCTAAATATGGGTATTACTTTCGTAGATATGGTTATCCTAATGACGATAACTTACATCAAAAGGAGGAACCTAATATGAAGGATAAACTTTTATTTAAGCTTGGTGCATCGATTATTGCATTATCAATGTTAGCTGCATGTGGAACTGGAACAGATAATAATAATGATAATGGTAATAATGGTAATAATGGTAATAATGGTAATAATCCAGTGGAGGATAACGAAGGGCCACTTGAAGACGATGGACCGTTAAATCCAGAGGAAGACGACAATGAAGCTCCTGCTGAAGATAATCTAAATGATGGAAATAATCCACAGGATGATTTAAACGGACAGAACGATAATAATAGAGAAGACGAAAATCGATAAATGATGTTTTCAAAACATTAAAGAAGAAGCAGTACGCCAACTTTGGAGTGCTGCTTCTTCTTTTTATCTTACATAATCTTACGTTAAATTTTTAAGTCCAGCTGAGAGCCTAATGAAGGATGACTTGCATGAGTTACCGATTGACCCAACATATCATTTAACTGGATACTCTGTTGTTCGGACATATTCATAACTTTATCCATTAATGAGAAACCAGCATCCATTCGAACTTGATTTTGTGCCATTACAACTGAAAGGGCTGCAACATCCATTGGGAATCCCGCCTTCCTAATATCTACGAAAAGTATATCATAAAATAACAAATAGAGACAAAGAAGTATATAACGATACAAAATAATTTTAAATTCTACTAAATCCATCTTAATAGGACTATTAAATTTGTGTTAAAAAGTCAGATATTGTAGAAATAGTCTGAATTAGTTAGTATACTAGCAGTAACATGAGCTCTGTAATTATAATGGGGGGATTATCATGGAAAATGTCTATCTTGTTTCCCAGAAAACGAAAGCAATACTACTGAATGACTCCAATTATTATCGATCGGTAGTGATTGAGGCGGATAGTCAACTATATTTGACGCACAAGGCTGAGGATATCATTAATCATAGCTGCATTATATATGGAGCAACCTTAGAAGGACGTCGGGGAGCAGTGAAGAAAATATTAAAATCAATGAGTAAACTGCCGATTGCAATATCATCCAGGAATGGCATATACATGTTTCCTACAGCTTCAAATAAGAATAAAGATTGTGTATGGCTAGCATATCACCACATTAAAGATTATTTTGTACATAATGAAAAAACCTATGTTGTTTTTCGAGACGAAACAGGAATATATGTCAATGCATCAATCAGTACGATTGACAGTCAAATGAAGCGAACAAGCGAGGTCATAGTCCAATTAAATCGGTCAATTCTGTTTGGTAGTGGGCAAACTCGCTGGTGGTATGGAAAAGATATGGAAGATTGATTGTATGTCTTAAAATAACTAATCATAACAACAGTTTTTTTAATGGGGCGAATAACTACAGAGCCAATCTTATAGAAAACATTTTATAATAGTATCAGGACATATAGTGTGGAATTTTTATCGAAAGGGAATAATATGGTACGATAAGTTAGGTATAATTTTTAAAGATGATTTGGAGGGGATATTTTGTCAGGGTCTAAGATTTTAAAATGGATAACTGCAATATTTGAAGGCTTATTAGGTATTCCTTTTTTGGGTGGGGCTTTTATCATTGCCAATGGTTGGACACCACTGTTTTTTATGCTAATTCTCCATATTATTACTTTAGTAATTACAATTAGGGATCGTGGGGCTTCTGCGGGTAGTATATTAGGGATTATTACTTCTGTAATTGGGATTATTCCAGTGCTAGGGA
This sequence comes from Oceanobacillus zhaokaii, assembly GCF_003352005.1. Classification (GTDB taxonomy): domain Bacteria; phylum Bacillota; class Bacilli; order Bacillales; family Amphibacillaceae; genus Oceanobacillus; species Oceanobacillus zhaokaii. The sequence continues at coordinate 3,553,289 of NZ_CP024848.1, read as the reverse complement.
TGGTCATGCATATTATTACAGCAATAGTGCTAGCTATTACTGCGCTTATTCCAGATCGAAATGAGCATTATTAATTTAGATTTATTTCTGTCGCACTTTAGATAAAGTGAACTAGATATTGAGAGCAATTGCTCTCAAGCCGATCGCTCCGAAAATACACTTCGCGCACCTTAGGGGAGCAGGTGAGCCTTCTCGTGCTGACGCACTTCGTAGTCTCACCTAAAGCTCTTCTTCCCACAGGAGTCTTCGTGTATTTTCTCCGCTGGGATTGTGCAAAAGCTCACCACATTGGAGTGAGTAACGCACTAGATATCGTCAATTATTATGGTGTGCGACCGTCTGCATCTATATTTAACTTTGCACTTAGTTCGCACTTTATATCAATTTATCATTATTACTTGGAAGAGACAGAGAAGTCAGCCGGGGTCTTAAAGAAAAATAATGAAGGAAAAAAGGATCATGCTCCAATCGAGTCTGGAGTATGATCCTTTCTTAACTGCATAAGTGCAACTAATGCTGTCACTCAATGGCTTATTAAACCTTAGTTTTTTAATATTTACGTAACGTTATACTTCCCACCAGTGGAATCCGTCTTTTGCTAGAAGCTCGTCCGCTTCTTTCGGTCCCATTGATCCTGATTTATAATTCGGGAAATCAGCTTTTTCTTTAGACCATGCATCTAAGACAGTGTCGACGAATTTCCAGGATAATGCTACTTCATCCCAGTGTGTGAAGTTAGTTGCATCGCCGATCATGCAATCATAGAGTAGTCTTTCATATGCTTCAGGTGTATTGATTCCAGAAGATTCATTTAGATTATAAGCAAGCTGGATTGGCTCAGCTAGTGATCCTTCACTGGACTTTCTTGCGTTCAGACCAAGTGTGATACCTTCGTTAGGTTGGATATTGATGCTGAGTAAATTAGGGTTGCGGTCATTATCCTTTTTATAGTATAAATTCATTGGAATATCCTTGAATTCAATTACAATTTTGGTTGACTTCTCTGTCATCCTTTTTCCAGTACGAATGTAAATCGGTACACCTGCCCAGCGATAATTATCGATTAGAAGCTTTCCAGCAACAAAGGTTTCCGTATTAGACTCTGTTAATTCCTCGTCCTCTTCACGATAGCTAGGAACAGCCTCACCGTTTATTTCCCCTGCATCGTATTGACCTCTTACAAAGGATTTGCTAATCTCATTTTTATCTAATGGACGGAGTGCACGCAGCACTTTTATTTTTTCTGAACGAATTTCATCCGTCGTTAACTTAATTGGTGGTTCCATTAAGAGTAATGCAACCATTTGGAGAATATGATTTTGTACCATGTCACGGGTTGCGCCAGAATGATCATAATAGCGAGCGCGCTCTTCTACACCGAGTACCTCACTTGATGTAATTTGTATATTAGAGATAAATCGGTTATTCCAGAGATGCTCAAATATTCCGTTGGCGAAACGAATTACCTCAATATTTTGTACCATCTGTTTACCTAAATAATGGTCAATTCGGTAAATTTGATCCTCTTTAAAGGCAGAACGGATCTGATTATTTAATCCCTTTGCAGATTCTAAATTATGCCCAAAAGGCTTTTCGATTACAAGTCGTGACCATCCATCAGATTTTTCTAATTCGTAAGCTTTTAACTTATTTGCAATAGTTCCGAAGAAATTAGGCGCCATTGCTAAATAAAAGATTCGATTTCCGTCTGTGTCGTATTCCCCTTCCAGGTTTTTAATTAAATGTTTCAATCCTTGGTAAGAGGAATCTTCTGTAACATCAAATGGGTGATAATAGAAATGAGAGACAAATTCATCTAAATTCTCATCTGGAGAAACCGCTTCTTCAATCGATTCTACAACATTTTCGCGCAGAACTTCATCAGTCCATTCCCGGCGAGCAAGACCAATTACAGCAAAGTTCTTACTAATTTTCCCGTGCTGATAAAGACGATATATAGAAGGGAACAATTTGCGTTTAGCCAAATCTCCTGTTGCCCCGAATATTACGATAACTGCTTTTGGTTGTAATGGTTGTTCCATAATAAGTTCCCTCACTTTATGTAGAAATATATATTTTATATTATAGGAAAAAAAGAATTAATCAAATAATGCAGATTGACATAATATTAAAAGATTATTTGAAATATTCAAAAATAAAATTTAATTGAAATTAGCGCTCCTGCACATGGAATGAACGCTTCAGATATAATGTTTTAGTATATTCCCTACCGCTTTGCAGCAGCAACCTTCCGTATAATTTGGCTGATTACCTCAGAGAACATTAATCCAATCGCGATTCCGCTTGAGAGAAGCAGCACTTTCGTCGACAATTGGACTGCCGTATAATAATCATTGATAACGAAATGACGCATTGCGTCGTATGCACTTCCTCCTGGGACAAGGGGGATGATTCCGGATACATGAAAAATAATAATTGGCATACGATAAATTTTTGAACAAATATAACTTAAGATAGCGACGAGCATCGCAGCAAGTATGGTGGAAGGGACTACATCTAATCCATTTGCAGAAAGCAGGTAATATAGAATCCAACCAATCATGCCGATAAGTCCGCATTGAATGAGAGCATTTTTTGGTGCATTAAAAAGGATGCCAAATCCTGCAGCGGCTATGAAACTTGTGACTAGTTGAGCGGTAATATCCATGTAGCATTCCTCCATTTAAGCAAAAGCAATAACAGCTGCAATCCCAGCACCAATCGCAAATGCAGTAATTGATGCTTCTATTCCTTTTGATAGACCAGAAACCAAGTGTCCAGATATCAAATCACGAACTGCATTTGTGATAAGTAAACCTGGAACTAAGGGCATGACGCCTCCAATGATAATCTTATCCATCTCTTCTCCGATACCAGTATAAATACAGATAACTGTAATGAAACCAATAATGACTGCACCGAGAAATTCAGAGACGAAGCGGATTTCGAGTAGACGGTCAACACCAAGCATTCCGGCATAACCAAATCCTCCAGCCACGAATGCAGGAATAAAGTCATTCCATACGCCACCAAACATAATGGTAAAACAGCCACTTACAAATGCAGCGACAATAATTCGGATCCATGCGTGATATAAAAGTGAATCATTATCAACCGCATTTAATGAGGAGTACGCTTCTCCCAAATTGAGTTCTCCTGCAGTAATGCTTCGAGAAATCGTATTGACTTCGGCTACTTTATGTAGATCCGTTGACCGCGTAGTAATTCTTAAGAAGTATGTTTCCTCCGCAACATCAACAGCAAAATTAATTCCAGTAGGGGTCGCATAGCTCTGCGGATTCCGCACACCAAATGCAGTAGCAATACGGTTCATTGTATCCTCTACTCGATATGTTTCTGCACCGCTTTGAAGCATAATCTTTCCAGCCAATACACATACCCGTTCAATGGTAACCTTTTTATCCATAATCTCACCTACTAATTCGTAACTCTACTTATGTATCATTATAAAGCTTGATGTAATTGAATGAAAGGGAAAGGTAAAAAATGCGAATTGAGTTAATAATATGTATCGAACGGCACATCTCCCGCTGACATTGATTATGGTGCAAGTGTAAATAAAAGAACAAGTGCAATAATCGGGATAGCATTCACCATTGCCATACCAATCGCCGTGAAGCTAGTCACACTAGCTTTATTCTCTTCGACAACATCTACTTTACTTTGCAGGAACAAAAAGAAACTAGCATATATAATAGTTAAAATAATTATGATTGCAGGTACGAATAACTGCTGGTTTGATGAAACAGTTTCCGTATTAATCAATCCGAAAATCAATAATACAATTGGGATTGCTTCACTAATGGCAACGCCGATAAAGAAGTTTGTTTGTATTTTACTTGTTTGCTCCGGCTGTTCTTTAATTTTCCCAATATTAATTTTAAAAAGCACGGATATTGAAATAGCAGCTAAAATCGCTGCAACTACAAAAAGATAAATCCCCATGGAAATTCCCCTTCTTTCTGATTATTAGAATAGTATCGTAAATAGCATAACATACTATGGTTAGGAGGAGAATCCCATTAATAATTGCAAAGTTTAAACAAAAATCCTTACTTCCTGTTTTAAGATAAGATTTGCTAACGGAATGCATCATTCGCTATAATTTAAGTCACGATAGTATTGTTTCTCATATCTATCAGTCAACACGAACAACAAGGAGAATATTATGATTAACGCGCTCGATCTGATTATTGCATATCTAATATCGCTTATTTCTTCCTTCCTATTAACCTATCCAGTAAAAGAGTTTGCAACATTAATTGGGGCAGTCGATCATCCGAACCATAGAAAAATACATAAGAAAGTAACGCCGAGGTTAGGTGGAATTTCAGTATTCCTTGGTTCATTGCTAGGTATTCTTTATCTGCATCCTACGAGTGAGCATCTCCCAGCAATCTTAATGGGAGCGGTTGTCATCATTATTACAGGTATTCTTGATGATCGATTTTCGCTTACGCCAGTAGTTAAACTTACAGGACAATTAATTGCAGCTTCATTTCTTGTTTCTTCAGGAATTATAATCGAAAGGATAACCTTACCAATTTTAGGTATTATTGATCTCGGCTTTTTTAGTGTATTTATTACGATTGTTTGGATAATAGGGATTACCAATGCAATTAATCTCATTGATGGTCTGGATGGTCTTGCAACTGGTGTGTCAACAATTGCCTTAATAAGCATCTTTGTTATGGCGATTATTGATTCGCAAATAATGGTTGCGTTTCTCAGCATTGTGCTGGTCGGAGCGAATCTTGGATTTCTTTACCATAATTTTTACCCAGCAAAAATATATATGGGAGACACTGGGTCTAATTTCCTAGGTTACATGATTGCTGTTGTTTCGATGCTTGGATTGTTTAAAAATGTCGCTTTCTTCAGCTTTATTATTCCAATCATTGTTCTTGCAGTTCCAATCTTTGATACACTTTATGCTATCGTTCGCAGGGCATTTAACAAGGAAAATATTATGAGGGCTGATAATAAGCATGTTCATTATCAGCTTATTGAATCGGGATACAGTCACAGGAAAACAGTATTAATTCTTTATGCATTTAGTGCTTTGTTTGGCGTAATGGCAATCCTATTCTCCGAAGCGAGTACATCAACCTCATTAATTATCACAGTTATTGTCCTATTTCTAATCCAGATCCTAGCAGAATTAGCGGGGGTTGTAATGGGAGGGAAAAGGCCAATTGTCGACTATTTACGTAAGATGCTTCGAAGGCTGAAAAAGGTACGAAATAGATAAAAAGATTTTCGCTAAATAAGCGAAAGTCTTTTTTTATGCAAAAAAATTACAAATATCAGCAGAAAGTAACAATATTAATATAAAATTTACAATAACTTTGCACTTAATTAACAATAGATATGTAAAATTACCTATAGCAAGATAAATTAGGGAGGGTTTTACATAATGGGATTTAAGAAAAAGCTAATAACTGGAGCTGCTGCAGCATCGTTATTGTTTACCGGTGTAGTACCATATAATGTATTTGCGGACGAGGCGAAAGAGCCAACAGCACAACCACCGCTTCACCAATACTTACAGGATCAACTTAAGGTTTCTCAAATTGCGCAATATGATAGTGGGGAAGGGGAAACTGGTACGGAAATTTTGGCATATGATGCGGCTTCAAAAACAGCATATGTTACAAACGGTGCAGTAACTGGATTCGATATTATTTCATTTGCGGATTTGAAATCTGGTGAATTTCAACAAATCGGATCGAAAAGATTTTTACTTAAAGATTTAGACTCTAATCTTAATCCTGAAAATGTTGCAAGCATTACAAGTATCGCAGTAAGCCCAGCAGCTGACCTGATTGCGATCTCAGCGACTAGTAAAGTAGAATCAGACCCTGGTCATATTGTATTCGCTAAAAAAGACGGAACATTTGTTAAAAGTGTAGAAGTAGGTTCGTTACCTGATATGGTGACATTTACACCAGACGGTAAAAAGGCGATTGTTGCCAATGAAGGTGAGCCACGCGCAACGGTTAATGAAGACACTAAAGAAGTAACAACACATGATCCAGAAGGTTCCATTTCTATTATTGATGCTAAAGACTTTAAAGTAGAATCATTGAAATTTACAGAGGACATGTTGGATGATAAAGTACGCTATTCTAAGACTGGCGAAACAGGCACAGTATTACAGCAACTAGAACCTGAATATGTAACTGTTTCAGAAGACAGCAAAACGGCTTATGTATCTTTACAAGAAAATAATGCGATTGCAACAATTGATTTAACAGCTAACAAAATTGTTGATGTCAAAGGTCTTGGCGTAATCGACCATTCAGTAGCTGGAAATGAAATGGATGCTAATCCTAATGGGAAGATCGAAATCGAAAAACAACCAATTCTTACCTTCCATATGCCAGACGCAATTGACACTTTCACTCTAGGTGATAAAACATACATTATCACTCCAAATGAAGGTGATGCACGTGCATACGAAGATGGAAACTTCTCTTATGGTGAGTACAATGAAGATGGTGAAGGATATACAGAAGAGAAGAAACTAAAGAAATTAATAGAAAAAAATAAGGTTAACTTAAAGGCATCTAAATATGCTAACTACACACAAGCTGAATTGGATAAATTTGACCTTGATAGTTTAGCAGAATATAAACTTACGATTGAAAATGGACTTAATGAAAAAGGTGAAGTAGAAGCAATCTACGGCTATGGCGGACGCAGCTTCTCAATCTTTGATGCAGAAACAATGGAACAAGTTTATGACAGTGGCAGTGAATTTGAAGAAATTATTGCAGAAGCAGCGCCTAAGCATTTCAATACAAACAATGATGAGCTTGAATTTGATGGCCGCAGTAATGCAAAAGGGGCAGAACCAGAAACAGCAGTAACTGGTGTAATTGGTGAGACTACGTATGCATTTATTGCATTAGAACGATTCAGCGGAATTATGATTTATGATGTATCAAATCCAGAAGAACCTCAATTTGTTGATTTGATTTCAAGCCGTGATTTCAGTGAAGATGTGAAAGGTGACGTGTCACCAGAAGGGTTACAATTTATCCCTGCTGGAGATAGCCCTACAGGTAAAGCATTACTTGCTGCAACACATGAAGTTTCAGGAACAGTTGCTGTTTATGAATTAGAACAACAACCTGAAGTGTATGAACCAGCTCCAACTCCAGAGCAAGACCCAGTAGAATCACCAAAACCGGAAGTTGCAGATGAAATTGAGCGTATCCAAGGATATAGCCGTTACGATACAGCAATTGAAGTAAGTAAACAAGGCTGGGAAAAAGGCTCTGTAGAAAAGGTAATCCTTGCAAGTGGTCAAGATTTCGCTGATGCACTAGCAGGTGTTCCATTAGCTGCTGCTTGGGATACTCCAATTCTATTAACACCGAGTAATAGAGTGCTAGACCAAACAATAGCAGAAATCAATCGTCTTGGAGCAAAGGAAGTAACGATTCTAGGCGGTGAAGTCGCAGTAAGTAAAAATGTTACAGAAACACTTGAAAAAGCAGGTCTAAAAGTAGATCGAATTAACGGACATTCAAGATATGATACTGCTGTAGCAATTGCAAATGAATTAACAGAAGGAAAAGCGGAAAAAGTTGTTGTTGCAAATGGCAAGAATTTCGCTGACGCACTATCTGTAGCATCATTTGCAGCTAGAGATGGATTGCCAATTTTATTAACACAGGATTCTGTATTAACAAAAGCAACAGAAGATGCATTAAATAGCCTAGGAGCAAAAGAATCATTAGTTCTAGGTGGAGACTTAGCAATCTCTGAAGATGTTGCAAAAGAGCTTCCTGGTGCAAAACGAATCAGTGGTCAAAATCGTTACGCAACAAATATTGCGATTATGGAAGAATTTGGAGTAAATAGTGATGCAGTATATGTTGCTAATGGTAAAGATTATGCAGATGCACTTTCTGGAGCAGTTCTTGCAGCGAAAGAGGATTCAGCAGTAGTCTTAGTACATGGAATTGTACCTGAAGAAGTATCTAACTATCTAGTTAAAGAAGATGTTGATACAATGACAATCTTTGGTGGACCAGTTGCAGTAGGAGATAAGGTAAAAGAAGCCCTTGATGCAATCCTGGAGAAGAACCTTGATAATGGATATTTAGATTTAACGATCATGCATACAAATGATACACATGCGAATTTAGATGATGTTGCGAAACGCGTAACAGCAGTTAAGGAAGTTAGAGCAGAAGAGCCAAATGCATTGCTTGTTGATGCAGGGGACGTTATGTCAGGGACATTGTACTACAATGAGTTCCAAGGTATGGCTGACTTAAGATTTATGAACTTAATGGGTTACGATGCAATGACATTTGGTAATCATGAATTTGATTTAGGATCAACAGAAGAAGGTCTGCAAGGATTAGCAGATTTCGTTGAAGGTGCTAAGTTCCCGTTTGTAAGTTCAAACGTGGACTTTACAAAGGATGATAAATTCAAAGGATTATTCAGTGATATCATCTCAAGTAAACCAGCAGATGGTCACATTTACAATGGAATGATCAGAGAAGTAGAAGGGGAGAAAGTAGGGATTTTCGGATTAACAACTTCGGAAACAGCAGATCTTTCAAGCCCTGGTTCAATCGAATTTGAGAACTACATTGAAGAAGCTGAAAAAGCTGTTAAAGCATTTCAAGGTCAGGATGTAGACAAGATTGTCGCATTAACACATATCGGTTATGACGATAATCCAAATGTCGATAACGACTTAACATTAGCGGCAGAAGTAGATGGTATTGACGTTATTGTTGGTGGACATAGTCATACTCAATTAAATGAGCCAGTGGTTATTACAAAAGATGATGCAGGAAAAGAGAAAGATCCAACTGTAATTGTTCAAGCATATCAATACAATGATTTCTTAGGAAAAGTAGACGTTGAATTCAATGATGAAGGTCAAGTTGTTGCTGCAGCTGGTAAATTAATTGATGTTGCAGAAAAAGCAGACGATCCATATGCTCTAGGTTTACTAGAACAATACTCATCTCAAGTAGAAAAAACGTCTCAAACTGAGATTGGTGCAACAGCTGAAAGTGCACTGCTTAACCCAAGAACATCTGATGAAGGCAATGATGAACAAGTAAGTGTACGTAAAAACGAAACACCACTTGGAAATCTAATTACTGATGGTATGCTTGCAGAAGGGAAGAAATTTGACCCAGAAGTAGTTATGGCATTGCAAAACGGCGGCGGAATCCGTGCTGCAATAAACGAAGGACCAATTACGGTTGGTGAAGTTATTACTGTACTGCCTTTCGGAAACACACCAGCAGTAATGGAATTATCTGGTACTGAACTTAAAGAAGCATTTGAAATTAGCGTTGGTGAACTTCCATATGAAAATGGCGGGTTCTTACATGTAGCTGGTGGTAAAGTAGAATTTGATTCTTCTAAGCCTGCACAAAGTCGTGTAATATCTGTCTCTTATCAAAATGCAGATGGATCATATACTGAAATTCAAGATAAAGAAATGTACAAAATTGTAACTAACGCATTTACTGCTAAGGGTGGAGATGGCTATACAGGCTTTGGTAAAGCCTACGAAGAAGGTCGTGTAACGGATTTAGGATCTTCAGATTGGGAAAACTTCGCGAATCATTTAGCAGGCATTGGCAATATCGTACCTAAGGTTGAAGGTCGTATTGTTGACGTTGCAAAATAAAGAAAAGCTGTATTAAAGAAAGGGGAACAGGGTACCAAGCCTTGTTCCCCTTTTTTCTATATAAACCTATGGGAAACAAGGGGTTTAAGCAGATTCCTGGATTTATATTAAAGTAGAGATATGGTAAAATATGAATACTGCTATGTTTCATCAAAGGACAAAAGTATTACCTTGTTTATATTGGCAGTTAAGACAGTATAAAACTTTTTTACTACATACGTGCAACTAGGGTTGTCACCAAAAGGCTTGATTAAACCTTAGTTTTCTAATTCGATTTAAGGAATTTTAGATTCTTTATATGACTATTTAATGTTAGGATTTGATTTAATGTCGGAAAACGTAAAGGAATATCAGCGTGGAGATTTAAGAGATATCCATCCATTTGAAACGTTATCTCGTGATTTTTTTAATATAAAAAATTGGTATTACCCTAAGGAAGATGTCAAACTAACTGACAATAGCGCTAAGATTCAGATTCAATCTATTAACGAAAAAGCAAAGTATCTTAACTTATTTGAAAATAATACAAATTTTTCTATGATAAATAAAGAAGAAAAGAAGATAAAACTTGGTAATGAAAATACGGTTAAAATAAGCGGAACAAAATCGGAAACTCTCGATGTGATAATTTACTTGCTGGAATATGATAGTGACTTTAATCAAGTAAACAAAAGAAGAATTCATTTAAACCGCCTCACATCATTTATTGTATCTCCTAAAGCAGTTTATTGTAGAATTGCGATTCGATTATCGGGGCAGGGTGAACTTGAGGTCTTCAATGTCTTTACATCGGAATCGATTCCAAAAGCAATGAAAGCACAGAAGATAGGAGACAGTAAGCCTCTGGATCAAATAAAGGTTGCTGCGATTCTAAATGAAGAACAGTTACAAGATATGACCGATGTTGTCACAATCATTACTATAGATAATTGGGACGAATCTTCAAGCACTGCAATTCCTGATTTATTGCTCGTCGATTCAAGCTTGAGAAATAGTTCAATTGATAGTGGAAAAACACGGGTTAATACAACATATCAGACATTGAAGCAGATGATTTTGTGGTGCAAAAAAAATCACATCCCCACAGTCTTTTGGGATGTTCATGGTTCGATAAATCTAGAAATCATTAGGGAAATATTCCCGTTCTTTAACTTTGTTTTTACCGTAGACGGCGATTTAATTAAAGCTTATCAACAATTGGTTAAACATGATAATATCTACCAACTGTCACATGCTGTGAATCCTAAAATTCATAACCCAATGAATATAAATAAAGATATGGTTAATCAATTTTTTAATGAGCATCTAGCAATACCCAAAAGGAAGCTTCCAATTGGAAGTATTGATAAGCGGGTTGCGAATCTTTCTAATTTAGGTGTAGAGGTAATTCACACCGGAAGAAATTTAGAGGAATCTGGACAAGTTGATTTAACAAAAAATTGCACGCTTCTTATTAATAAAGAAAATAAAAGTAAAGCCCAATCGATTATTCCCAAATCAGTAATCGAGGTGCTTGCATCTGGAATACCAGTTATTAATCGAACTTCTTCTATAATAAATAGGACATTTCCTGGAATTGTCCAATCAGCATGGAATGATAATGATATCATTGAATCGATAAATAAGTTAAGCACGCAACCACGAGTTTATCGAGAACTATCAAGTAAGAGCACAAGGGAAATTTTTAGAAACCATACATATCAAAAGCGAATGCAATATCTATTAGATTGTGTTTCCATTCCTTTTAAACTTCCACCTCAAGATATTACGCTAATATTTACCGCATATTCAAAAGAAGTATTTTATAAAACAATGGAAAAGATTAAGAATCAATCTTATCAACAGGTTAGAATTATCGTGTTGATATCAGTGTTTGATGGTTATGAAGAAATATATAATCAATACAATCATAATAATGTGTACGTTTATTTAGAAGAGTATGTGTATGAAAAATATCGTATTTCAGATTTGGTTAAAACGAAGTATGTATCCGTATTGAATCCTGAGAGCCATTATAATGAATTCTACATAGAAGATCATATTTATGCATTCCATTATTCAAATGCTGTATGTGTTGGCCAAAGTAAATCTATCAATAGTGATAATCATAATCGTTTTCACGAAACGGAATTTGAATATGTAGATGCAATAGAAAGCTATTCTGGTTTTTTTGAGGTAAGCGCAATTCAAGAAGGCTCCTTCTATGATTTAGTTAATGACCAAACGAAAATAATTGAAAAGTTCATTATCCAAAAGGACAAGCGAATATTTTGTATTGGTCGACGGCTATAAAATCTGTAAAGCGATTAAATTTAGGATGACTTCCCAATGCCTGTCGCTATTAGATAAACTGCGAACTAGGTAGGTGCAAAGTTGATTTCAGCTGCGGTAGTCGCGCACCCTTATAGAGATAGATAAAAAACATAACAACCGCACAATCCCAGCGGAGAAAATACACGAAGACTCCTGCGGGAGGAAGGGCCTAGGTGAGACTTCGATGTGCGTTAGCACAAGAAGGCTCACCAGCCCCCCGCGGAAAGCGAAGTGTATTTTCGGAGCGACCGGCCAGAGAGCAATTACTCTCCTAAGTAGTTCGCACTTTATACCAACTAATCATTATCATTCCTTACTCCCTGAAAAAAATAATCTATTAATATAGCTTTGCTGTAAAGGAGCGGCGATTAACAATGAAACGTTTGAAAATATTACTTTGTATTGAGCGACTCTCGACGGTAACGCCGCGTTCGATTAAGCGTCTGTCATCCTTGATAAAAGTATTAATGAGTGATCAAAAGCTTGAACTTAGTATTCTGACGAAAACGGTTATCCCAAAAGAGATCAAGTCTAGCCTATCGACGGACCGGAAAATCAGATGGCTATCTGTTGAAGAGACTTCCTTGGGCAGAAATGAAGAGGAATATTCACCAGCAAATATGACTGACACGATCGAACGACTAGACAATGAAGCGAATTATCATATTATTGTGTTGCATGGATCCGAAATAATGCCAATGGCAGTCCAAAAAAAATATGAAAAAAAAGTATTGCCATATATAACAGACAGAGCACTTCTTAGCAAAGAAACGATCAACAAATCCCCTGCCATTTTTGTGGAAACCGAAGAATTAAAGCGTGAAGTATTGCGGGTAACGGAGCTTTCAGTAAATAAAGTTATACTAATACCTCCTATAGTCAATGATACTTCGCTCAGGAATAAGCTTGATCATCGTCGCTATTCAATGCTGCATAGAGGGAAAATTACAAATGAACTCATACGTCTGTTTCAAGCTATAAAAAAGAAGAACCCTATTTTCTCGATGACGATTTTTAGTGATAATTCAGCTGAGGAACAAAAAGACTTGTTACTCCTAAATCGATATAGGAAACTAGACGGATTGAAAGCTAAGGAAATAGATTCGAAGGAAGAAATAAGTCAATACATTCATGAATCAGATTTGGGGTTTCTCTTTTATTCTTCAATAGCTAATCATTGCGAATATGAAGAAATATTAGAGCAATTCCTGGAGTATGCAAGGCATGGAAAGCCAATAATCGCCAGTAGATCACATCAACTTGAGAATATACTTGGGAAAGATTACCCCCTATTTGCAGAGAATTTTCAGGAGGCAAAAGAAAAAGTCCTCTTAGCACTTGATAATCAAGATATATATAAGCTTGCTGCGGAAAAATGCTTTACAGGAAGCATTCGTTTTCAATACCCTGTTGTTAGAAAAAGCATTCTTAGCAAACTTTGGGAGTTTAATCAGGAGAGGCAAACGATATTATTTGCAGGCCATGATTTTAAATTTCTTAAAGAGTATATTGATTTCTGTCAAACGAATCACTTACATGTACTCATAGATAAATGGAGAAGTCATAATGTACATGACGAAGAGAAAAGTCGACAGTTACTACAAGAAGCGGATATTATCTTTTGTGAATGGGGACTTGGAAATTCTGTGTTTTATTCCAATCATAGGCTGCCAGGCCAGCGATTATATATTAGGGTCCACAGGCAGGAACTGGAGACGGACTATCTGAACGACGTTAATTTTGAAAATGTGACAAATGTAATTGCAATTAGCCCATATATATTTGAAGAATTTAATCGGCGTAAGAAGATTCCTCGTGACAAGCTAACCCTAATTCAAAACATGGTTGATATAAAGAAATACCAACAACCTAAAAAGGAAAACATTACGTACAATATTGGGATTATGGGTATTTTACCGAAATTAAAAAGAATTGATCGAGCGATTCAAATATTTGAGAAGCTGTGGGAAAAGGATAAGCGGTTTAAATTATTTATTAAAGGGAAATTACCTGAGGATTTACCATGGTTGAAGAATCGTAAAGCCGAGATGGACTATTTTACCGAAGTATTTGATAGGATGAATGATGCGCCATGGAAGGACCATATCATCTTTGATGGACATGGGGACAATGTTGCAGAATGGTTAACAAATATCAATTTTATGTTATCTACTAGCGATATTGAAAGCTTCCATCTAGCACCAATGGAAGGAATGGCAAGCGGCGCAACACCAATTGTCTTTACTTGGCCGGGTTCAGATACGATTTATCCTAAAGAATTTATTGTTGATGAGGTAGATGAAGCTGTTGAATTGATTTTGAAACTAACAGAAAAAGACACGGGAAGTGGCAAAAACTTTTTACCAATCGTCGAGAAGTATGATAAGCCAAATATTATCGAACGACTAAACGAGCTGATTTTAAATGAAGTCCATTAGACTTGTTTAGTTTTCTCCGACTGAATGCGAGATAGAAGCGATGTTGATTTCCGCTTCTTCGGAAGAAAAGCCCTCCGATGGATCTGCAGCCGTCACTATTCCCGCAGGAGTTCTTGTCCTCCGCTTTATTTAACCGTCAAATAGAGAGGAATTGCCTTCTCATCTTATTTCAGTTAGAAAATCGATAGCAATCGCTCAATATCAGCGGAGAAAATACACGAAGACTCCTGCGGGAGGAAGGGCCTCGGTGAGACTTCGAAGTGCGTATGCACAAGAAGGCTCGCCAGCCCCCCTAAGGTGCGCGAAGTGTATTTTCGGAGCGGCCGGCCAGAGATCGATATCTTGAGTATATATCAGCTAATGACAATCAAATTGCCTAATAAGGAATAAAGAATCCCAGCGTTCTCCAAAATCGACAATCATGTTGCGATATGGATTAAAATATCATAATATAATTATTTGTGATAAAATCAACTGGGTGTATATTTCCTATATAGGAGCGTTACGATTCATGAAAAAGAAAGTATTAATAATGACACAAAACTTCTATCCCGTCATTGGCAGCGCAGGTAATCGAATGAAAAACATCTATCAATTATTAAATGAATTTGATATTGATGCGGATGTATTAACAACGGAACCAGCGTATCCAAACAAGAATTTATACAAAGATCGATCTTTTTGGGATGACGAATCCTTAAACTTGGAAACAAAAAAAGTCTTCCGAGTACCAATAAAAAATAAAAAGTTTTCGAACCATATAGTTAGCAGATTATACTTTTATATCGAAATTATGTGGCGTTTTCTAATTAAGCTTTGGCAAATTAGAAAAGAGAATTATGATTATATCATGGTAAGTACGCCGCCGATATTTATCGTTTTTTCAGCATTAATTGGTAAATTATTCCTCAAATCCAAACTCATATTAGAAGTGAGAGATCTTTGGCCGGATAGTTTAGTTGGTGTGAAAACATTCGATAACAGCTTCATTCTAAAAGTTTTTCGGATACTTGAAAAGAGAATGTACGGAGCAGCGGATCATATTGTTATTAATAGTAAGGGATTTGAATCACATATAAGGTCCAAATTAAAAAAGGATACACCGATTATTTATTTGCCGAATGGACCGCGAGATCACGAAATTGTTCGAAGCAAGACATATGAAGGAGAATTTCGCGTTGTCTATACAGGAAATCTTGGCTTAGCACAGGATATTGACCATTTGAAGTTAATTGCGAGCGCATTGCAAGCTGAAGGAATTCGTTTTGATGTTATTGGCTATGGGATAAAGACCGAGGAATTCATGAGTTATATAGAAGAACAACAATTGGATCATGTCTATATGCATCAACCGACGACCAGAAAGAGAAGCTTGGCATTAATTGAAAATAGTAATATTGCGGTTGCATTTCTAAATGATGAAGATGTATTTTCAACGGTGCTTCCTGGTAAGATTATCGACTATATGACATGTAGGACACCAATTGTCGCAGGAATAAAAGGGACAGCAGCACAAATAATAACCAATAGTGGGGCTGGCTTTGTTTTTGAACAACAGGATATCCAGGGAATGATTGAGAAAATTGTCGAATTAAAGAATAATCCTGAAGAGCTTGAACGGATTGGTGAAAATGGTGCAAGAACAGTTCAAGATGTGTTCCTCTGGGAAAATAATATAAGCGAACTCGTAAAAATAATTAATGAATGAAGAGGGAAGAACGTAATGAAACGTGTTGGTATGTTTGTCTGGAACCATTTTACAAATGATGCGAGAGTACTTAGGGAATGTACCTCTTTATCTGAAAATGGTTATGATGTAGAATTAATATGTATCGATGACCCAAAGGATCCCACTATTTCACAGTATGAAGAAGTGAATGAGCATTTTCGGGTTCATCGTATGCGGAGATATCCGGTTACTTTATTATTTTTGCAAAAGGCGTATCGCTTTGCATTTGGTAAAAAGTGGCCGTTAATCCCGTTATTAGCTGTTTGGGCTTTATTGGTCTATTTAATTCCCTGGATTACAATTATTCTTACTGTTTTAGTAGCCTTACTGCTAAAAACGAAAGTAAGAGTAGTGTGGATTCGCGGTGCACTAATTTTGCGGATGATTATAAAAGGTCATCGAGGCAATTATGATATTTATCATTCGAATGACTTAAATACGATGCCACAGGGATATATAAGTGCAAAGTGGCGATTCAAGAAAAAACCTTTAATATATGATTCACATGAGGTACAAACAAGCAGGACTGGTTATGATAGTCCATGGTACAAGAGGTTTGAACATTTCTTCATTAAGAGAATGGATAGTATGATGGTTGAAAATGATACTCGCGCAAAATTTAATGAAGACTTATATGGATTCTATCCACATGTGCTGCATAACTATCCGTCAATGGAGATTCAGCAAACGGAAGATAAAGTAGACCTTCACGGAATGCTAGACATACCATCAGATGAGAAGATTTTGCTGTATCAAGGTGGTATTCAAGCAGGACGCGGGCTAGAGAATTTAATTGAAGCATATCCGTTATTTAATGAAGGTACTCTAGTATTCATTGGTGATGGTAAGATTAAAGACAAGCTAGTCAAAATGGTGAAGGAAAGAAACCTGGAGGATGGTATAAGATTCATACCAAAGGTTCCAGTTCGAGATTTACCGAAATACACGAAAAATGCTTATCTTGGCTTCCAAGTATTAAATAATATTAACTTCAATCACTGGTCAGCTTCATCGAATAAATTATTTGAGTACATGATGAACGAAGTGCCAGTTGTAGCATGTAACTTTCCAGAGATTAAAAAAGCAGTAGAAGAAAGTGAAGTAGGAGTCACAATTGACCCGCACGACCCTAAAGAAATAGCCAAAGGTGTAAACTTCTTACTGGAAAATCCTGAGAAGCGTGATTACTTTAGTGCGAATTGCAAAAATGCCCGAAAGAAGTATAATTGGGAGAAAGAACAAAAATACTTGCTCGAAGTATATCGGAAGTATTAATTTGTGTTCAATAATTACAATCCTTAATAACCTAAAGAAAAGAAAGAAGGAATTACAGTGAAGCTTTGTACAATGGGATTAGGATATATTGGTTTACCAACATCAATTATGTTTGCGAATTATGATGTCGATGTTGTTGGTGTAGATATTAAAAGAGAAGCAGTTGACATGTTAAATAATGGTCAAATTCATATAGAAGAACCTGGTCTTCAGGAAGCATTAGAAAAGGCGATTGCAAAAGGAACTTTCAGGGCTTCAGTTGAGCCTGAACCTGCAGATGCGTTTATTATTGCAGTGCCAACACCGAATAAAGATGATGAGTATAAATCAATGGATATAACATTCGTTATGCAAGCGTTGGAAAACATTATTCCATTTTTAGAAAAAGGAAATGTTGTCATTGTTGAATCAACAATTGCTCCTAGAACGATGGACGACTTTGTTAAGCCAAGACTTGAAGAAGCAGGATTTGTCATTGGTGAGGATATCTTCTTAGTACATTGTCCTGAGCGTGTATTGCCAGGTCAAATTATGCACGAACTAATTCATAACAACCGTATTGTTGGTGGAGTTACACCAATGTGTACGGAAAAAGGTGCAGAAGTATATGCTACTTTTGTTCAAGGTGAATTGATTAAAACAAACGCACGTACTGCAGAAATGTCGAAACTAATGGAGAATACATTCCGTGATGTTAACATTGCGTTAGCAAATGAATTAACAAAAGTATGTAATGAATTAGACATTAACGCTTTGGATGTCATCGAAATGGCAAATAAACATCCAAGAGTTAACTTGCATACACCTGGTCCTGGTGTTGGTGGACACTGCTTAGCGGTTGATCCATACTTCATTATTGCGAAAGCACCAGAACAAGCCCAAATTATTAACTTATCACGTCAAGTAAATAAATCAATGCCTAGTTATGTTGTAGAATCTGCAGAGAAACTGCTTGCGAAGCATAACGGTAAGAAGATTACAGTATTTGGATTAACTTATAAAGGAAATGTTGATGATATAAGAGAAAGTCCAGCAATGGAAATCTATGAGCATCTGCATGCCCTTCCTGAATATGAAGTGGTTGCGTATGATCCACATGTTAAGTTAAGCTTTGTTGAAAAAGATTTAGAAAAAGCTTTGGACGGATCTGATTTAGTATTGGTTCTAAGTGACCATAATGAGTTTAAAGAGCTAACAAGTGCATATTTCAGTAAAATGAACGTTGCCCAAGTATTCGATACGAAAAATGTTGTGAAAGAGTACGCGGATAACATTAATTACATTAATTACGGGAACTTATATAAATTTATATAAGTTCTTCAGCGAAGGAAGCTTACATTTATGTTTAATTCGGTAAGGCAAGTTATTAGAGAACAAATTGAATTTAGAGATTTAATCTTTCGAATGGCGAAGTTTGAAAATAAAGGGATGTACCAAGTGCATTACTTGGGAACCTTTTGGCAATTCTTAAGTCCAGCAATTCAAGTGGCAATCTATTGGTTTGTTTTTAGTACAATAAGAGGAGGAGCTCCCGTTGACGGGACTCCTTTCTTCCTTTGGCTGATTATTGGATTAATTCCTTGGTTTTTCATTAGTCCATCAATCATTCAAGGTTCCAACAGTGTATATCAAAAGATTGGACTTGTTTCCAAAATGAATTTTCCGGTTAGTGTGCTGCCGACGATAAGAATTGTGAGTAATAGTAATCAGTTTTTCGTTATGATAGGCATACTCGTTGTAATAGCGCTGTCCTATGGGGTAAAACCTTCAATCTACAACATTCAATTCATTTATTACCTCATTTGCTTATTTGCTTTCTTATTTTCATTTTCATTACTTAGTTCAACAATTGCAACGTTAATTCGAGATTATCAGACAGCACTCCAATCGGTTATGCGGATGCTTTTATACATGTCTCCAGTTATGTGGGATACTAGTTTGATCTCAAGAACATTCCCTGTTGTTGGTCCGTTGCTCGAGAATATCCTGCGATTAAATCCGCTATATTACATTATCGAAGGATTTCGGGATTCGATTCTTGGTCGAGCATGGTTCTTTGAAGATATGGTTTATACAGGATACTTTTGGCTATTAACATTATGTTTATTGTATTTTGGAGCAAAAATCCACATGAAATTCCGCAAGAACTTCATGGATTATTTGTAATGAACAAAAGCTAAAAGCTAGTTTGTGCTGTGTACGTAAGTGAGAGAAGTCTCGCTAGTAGCACAGGCGCTGGAGCTGTACGCGGCCTAATTCACAAGAGTTTTAATAGGGAAATTTTTATATTTTCTTATCTAATTAACAAGGAGCTTTTAATAATGAAAACGAAAGTAAAGTTTACGAATGTCTATAAAACCTTCGAACTTCATGCGAAGCGGTCTGAAAAAATACTGAATTTATTCTCTCTATCATCATCTAAGAAAAAGTTTAAAGAATTTATTGCTTTAAGCGATATTTCATTTGAAGTCTATGAGGGAGAGTCCATTGGGTTAGTTGGACTGAATGGTTCTGGTAAATCAACCCTGTCTAATATTATTGGCGGGGTGATTCAGGCCACTGAAGGAGAAATAGAGATTAATGGGGAAACATCAATCATCGCGATTTCTGCTGGATTAAATGGAAGCCTCACTGGAATGGAAAATATCGAGCTTAAATGTATGATGCACGGTCTTTCGAAGGAGAAAATTAAAGAGGTTACTCCTGATATTATCGACTTTGCAGATATAGGTGGATATATCAACCAACCAGTAAAGGACTATTCAAGCGGGATGAAATCACGCTTAGGCTTTGCTATATCGGTACACACCGATCCAGATATCTTAATTATCGATGAGGCACTTTCAGTTGGTGATTCCACGTTTGCGCAGAAGTGTTTAAATAAAATGAATGAGTTCAAAAAACAAGGAAAAACCATCTTTTTCGTCAGTCATTCTGCTGGTCAAATGAAGCAGTTCTGTGACCGTGTCATATGGCTGGATTATGGTGCTCTTAAAGAAATTGGTGATTCTACAACAGTTGTAGATAACTATCAAAAGTTCACCAACTGGTTTAATAAATTGTCGAATGATGAAAAGAAAGCCTACAAAAAGGAAATGTTAGGTAAGCAATACCGATACAGTGACGTAATCAAGAAAAGAGAAGTAAGGACTAGAAAAGAAAGAACATCCCAAATTATTAAGAATACGTTAGCTGTACTCCCAGTTGTCGCCTTTACAATTCTTTTATTAATGGGATATTAAGTTTTTAGAAAACTGAGGTTTGACCAAGATTTTAGTGACAGCCTTAGGGGAAGTTCGGTTAAAAACGCGACGTTCTGGGACTGCGGTTACTCGTCCCATCGAAAACCTTTGGGACTGCGGTTACTCGTCCCATCGAAAACCTTTGGGACTGCGGTTACTCGTCCCATCGAAAACCTTTGGGACTGCGGTTACTCGTCCCATCGAAAACCTTTGGGACTGCGGTTACTCGTCCCATCGAAAACATTTGTCGCAATTCCGAACTGACCTACATCCTGTAGGCCCCACTTATGTAGTAAGAAAGTTTTTATACTTTCTTAACTACCAAAAAATACTCATAAGGGTTTGATTGATATGTTTGGTAAAGTTAAAAGTATAATCGAAAATCTTAATCAATCGGAAAATACAAATAGCGAGAATCCATTAGCATATGTGACTCGGGAGTTTTTTCAGCTTAGAAATTGGAATTATAAAAAGCGAGATCTCCGGGTTCATATTGAAGAACGCAAAATGATCATAGAATCAAGAAGAAATAAAGTTAGTTATTTATCTCTTTTTGAGACAAGTACAAATTTTAGACGTGGTCCCAAAAATAAGAAGAAAATAAGTCTGGAAAAAGATACCGTTGTTAGGGTGTCTGGTAAGACTCCAAATAATATTAAAACAACCGTTTATATTATTGAATATGGCGCAAATGGGAAAAAACTAAAAACAAATCGCATCTTTATTAATAAGGAAACAGAGATAAATATTCATCCAAAAACGAAAAGTGTTAGAGTTGCAATTCGGATTAGTGGTAAAGGGGAAGTATTAATCACTAATTTTAAGATGATACAGGACTATATTTCTGCACAAGAGCCAGTATCTGTTCAACAATCCAGATTTAAGAAAATCAGTGATATTAAAATGGCTTGTATCTTCGATGAGTTTTCCATGGAAAGTTTTGGTGACAACATCTCACTCATTACTTTTACACCTGACAACTGGCGAACGGTTCTTTCCCAGAACAGACCGGATTTATTAATGGTTGAATCCGCATGGAGAGGGAATTTCGGAAGCTGGGAGTTTCAAATAGGAAAATACAATAACAATAATCGAAATAAAAAGCTGAGAGACTTAATTTCATGGTGTAAGCGCAATAACATCCCGACGGCTTTCTGGAATAAAGAAGACCCAATTCATTTTGAGAAATTTATTGGTGCAGCTTCTTTATTTGACTATGTCTTCACAACGGATGCAAATATCATTTATCAATATAAGCAAGCAGTTGGTCATGGCAGAGTATACTCCATGCAATTTGCAGCAAATCCGAAAGAGCATAATCCAACATCGATTAACAAGGTGAAGAAAAATAAAATTTCATTTGCTGGTTCATATTATGCGAATCGTCATCCAGACCGAAGAAAAGATATGGATAAAATGCTGGACATTGCTAAAGAATTTGGATTAGAAATATTTGACCGTAACTATGAACGAAATAAATCTGGTGATTCACATTTCATGTTTCCTGAGAAGTTACGCGAAAATATTGTTGGTACACTAAAGTATAGCGAGATATATAAAGCATATAAAGATTATCGATTAATCTTGAATGTGAATAGTGTCAAAGCATCGCCGACAATGTTCTCTAGAAGAGTATTTGAGGGACTCGCATGCGGAACACCGATTGTCAGCAGTTATTCTACAGGGATAAAGAAGACCTTTAGTGATATCGTTGTAATCTCTGAGAATGAACAACAATTAAAGACGAGAATAAATAACCTGATGACAGATGATAAGTCATACAGGGAATTAGCGATGCGAGGTATTAGAGAAATTTACCGTCATCATACGTACTTACATCGATTAGAATACATATTGGGTAAGATGAAGATTCGCTATCAACCAATCGATAGGGACGTAACGGCAATGTTCTCTATCAATAATATGGCGGAATTCCACAAAGCCCTGGATATACTAGAGCAACAGTCCTATCAAAATATAAAAGCTGTGTTGATTATTTCATTATTTGAAGGCTATGAATCATTATTAAATAATTATAACAATGATAATGTTCGTACATACCTTAGAGATTATGCTGCGAAGTATAAAGATGTTTCAGAACTCATTGAAACGAACTATGTTGCTGTGATGAATCTCGAAGATGAGTATGGAACATATTATCTAGAAGATCTTGTACATGCCAGTACATACTCAGGTGGAGATATCATCGGTAAGAAGTCCGTTTCAACTGGCAGTAATTATCATTATGCACCATTCGAGTATGAATTCGTTGATAGCATTATGAAAGGTACAGGGCTTTATAAACGAGATATATTGAAGAAGGTCCCACTAGAAAGAATATTGTTTAATGAAGAAGAATTAATCGAATCACTCTTCAAGGAGCATGGAGCAAATATTTATAGCAGCGATCAATTTAGTATTAAGTTAAATTGGGAGGACGAATCGTGAAACGATTAAAAATTTTGGTTTATGGCGATCAGGACCTGAACATTATGGACGGGTCCGCTATCTGGCTAACGTCGCTCATTAACATGTTGTCACTGGATCAGAAAGTGGATGTGACGTTATTACTGAAGGCGCCAATAAAAAGAAAGCATGTCATCGCGAATATTAAGGATATAAATAGTATTACAGTTGTTGAGCCTTTTAAGCTTTTTGAAAGCAGGAAATTTGAGAATGAAAACAGACTAACGGTCAAAGATGCAACAAGTGTAATTGAAACCTTGAACAATAAAAATGATTACGACATAATTATTACTAGAGGAAAACATTTAACTGAGGAATCATTAAAGAAATCATATAAATCAAAACAGATACCTTATATTACAGATTTTACACATGACGCAAAGAAAGTGGGCCGTAGTGAAAAAACCTTTTTCAGAAAGGTATACAAGACCTACCCTAATGTGTTTGTACAAACAGAGGAAATGAAGCAATACTTAATGAAAATGCTGAAAGTAGATGGTGAAAAGTTCATTATATTGCACCCAACTGTAGTAGATATTGAACGACCACCAGTAATTGGCATAAAGAATTATTCAATCGTTTATGCAGGAAAATTCGCAAAGGAATGGAAAACGGAAGAAATGATTGATGTTTTCCAAAAGGTAAACGAAAAAAATAATGCTATTACATTGAACGTAGCAGGAGATAAATTTCAAGGTGAATTAAAAGAACGTAAAAATATTATTTTAGATAAATTAAAAACAACAAATGGATTAAACTGGATTGGGACAGTTAGCCGCGAAGAGTCGGTTAATTTTATTCAATCATCTGATGTCGGGTTTGCATACCGTTCAGAGGAAATTGACAATGACCACAGTTTAGAGCTATCAACGAAGTTCTTGGAATATGGGATAAACGGTAAACCGATAATCGCCAGAAGAACAGCGCAATATGAGGCATTATTAGGAAAGGATTATCCGCTATTCGCTAATAATGAAGAAGAGTTATATCAAAAATTACTATTAGCTTTTGAAGATAAGGAAATCTATAAGAATGCTGCTTTAAAATGTTATGTTGCAAGTGAGGATTATCAAATTTCCAGGGTAAGTAAGCAAGTACTTAGCAGGCTATGGATGTTTAATAAAAAGAAAACGACAATTCTCTTTGCGGGCCATGATTTTAAATTCCTGAATTGGTATATTAAAAAGTGTGAAGAAGATCCAACTATTAATGTGTTAATTGATAAGTGGGATGGCCATAATGAGCATGATATTGACCATAGTGAAGAAATGCTGCAGCTAGCCGATATTATCTTCTGTGAGTGGGGACTTGGGAATGCCGTTTGGTATTCAAAGAATAAGCGAAGAGGGCAGAAATTGTTCGTTCGTATACATCGACAAGAAATCGATACACCTTTCCTTCCTTCCATAAACTATCACAATGTGGAAAAGGTAATCGTGATTGTTCCGCACTTATTCGAGGAATTTAATCGATTAAAACAAGTTCCGAGGGAGAAAATGATTATTATTGAGAATATGATTGATTACAGACGTTTCGATAAAGCCAAATTAAAAAATGTCGAGTACAATCTAGGTATCATCGGCATCTTACCCAAACTGAAAAGACTAGACCGTGCATTAGATATATTTGAACAGCTCTGGATTAAAAACCCTCAATATAAACTATATATTAAGAGTAAAAACCCACAAGATTTGCCTTGGTTAATGGGACGTGATGAAGAAAGAATTTTCTTTGAGGAAGTTTTTGAACGAATTGAAACTGCTGCTTGGAAACGAAACGTCATTTTCGACCCTCATGGAAATGATGTGGATGAATGGCTCCGAAAAATAAACTTTGTTTTATCAACGAGTGATATTGAAGGGTCCCACGTATCACCAATGGAGGGAATGGCAAGTGGCGCTGTGCCAATTGTATACCACTGGCCGGGAGCAGAGACAGCCTATCCATCCAGATTCGTTGCAGAAACAGTAGACCAAGCAGTTGACAAGATTGAAAATTACAAGACATTGATAGATGGATATGACTTAAAAGCATATCCAAAACGCTTTGACTATGACTCAAGAGTGAAATTATTTGATGAATTGATATTTACTGAGACAGATCAATAAAGTTTATTGCTCTTCAAATATAGCGTGGTATTATAAACTGTAAACTAGGTGTAATGTTGATTTAAGCTGCTGACTTTCGCGAGGGCAACGCGGTCTGCTCCAACAGAAGAAAACGACTTTCGGTGGTTCTTTAGCCGTTGCTTTTCCTGTAGTAGTCTCCTGTCCTCCGCTACAATCAAAAGCCATGAGAGAAAAATTGCCTTCTCATCTAAAATCATCAGAGATTGAAAAACGATAGCAATCGCTCAATTCTGAGCGGAGGAAATACACGGAGACTCCTGCGGGAGGAAAGGCCTCGGTGAGACTACGAAGTGCGACAGCACAAGTAGGCTCACCAGCCGCCCGCGGAAAGCGCAGTGTATTTCCGGAGCGACAGGCCTGTGAGCAATCATCAACAGTTTAACAAATAAACAAAAACTAAGATTGCTACCTAAAATCTTAGTTTTCTAATTAAAGTAATTGGAGGATTTTTTTATGGTAGATATTTTAGTTACAGGCGGATGCGGATTTATTGGTTCGAAAATAGTGGAGAAACTAGTAAACAAGAATTATAACGTGCATGTAATTGATAATTTGTCTACTGGAAAAAAAGAAAATATCGATTTAGACAAGGTAACATTACATGTTCATGATATTAATGAACCTGAAATCGAGGAAGTATTTAAAAACAATGCATTTCAATGCATTATCCATCAAGCAGCACAAACAAGTGTACCAGTATCGATTGAAGATATTACATCAGATACAAAGATAAATATTCTCGGCTCAGTCCATTTAATTGATTTAGCAAATAAATATGGTGTTAAAAAAATGATTTTCGCATCATCTGCAGCTATTTATGGTGATCCTAAGCAGCTTCCAATTACGGAAACTACTGCTGCTAATCCGACATCACCATATGGTTTATCAAAATACTCCGTTGAGAAGTATTTACAATTAGCACATAGTCTGTACGGACTAAATTATACGATTCTTCGTTACGCGAACGTATACGGTCCAAAACAAACGTCACTTGGTGAGGGTGGAGTTGTATCTATCTTTGATCAATACTTTAGAAGAAATAAAACGCCGATTATCTTTGGAGATGGCTTGCAAACCCGAGACTTTATTTACGTTGATGATGTTGCTGAAGCAAACATAGCAGCAATTGATTCTGAAAATGGGATTTATAATGTATCTTGTAATAAACAAACGACAATAGAACAGCTCTTCCAATTCTTTAAAGGTATCTATGGTGTTGCTGTAGAACCTATATATGAACCGAGCAGAGAAGGGGACATAAGGCATAGCATTCTCTCAAACGAATTAACTTTAAAAGAACTTAACTGGGAGCCAAAGATGACGTTGGAAGAAGGATTAAAACAAACTGTAACGCATGTTATTGATAAAGAGGAAAAGTAATTAACTGAAAAGTGGGGGTCACTTGAAAAAGATAGGTTATATTGTTGTAGCTTTGGTTATGTTGTTATTAGGATTTTTTCAATCTTATAAATTCGCATGTGATGGAGGATCCAAGCTGGCTTTACCTATAGATGAAGTCAATGCAGAAGAAAATATCCATAAAGGTGAAGATGTATCGGAATCAACCGAAATAATAGTTGGAGATAGGGTTGAAACAGTGGAGAAATCTAATGTTAGTAATAGTACGGTAGGTTATTTTCAAGTATTAACAAGTAATTTACCTATCTATGATAATCGTTCTGGTGAGTTAGAGCAGGTAGGGACACTTACAAAAGGCCAAGTATATCCAATTACAGGTGATTATGGCAACTGGCATAAGATTCAGTTTGATAATTATTATGGGTATGTGTATAAAGAAAACACTGCGCCAGCAACGGCCGAATATCTTCAGAATCTAGGTAAAGACTGTAAGCCAACTTCTGATTCTTTTAAGGCAGCTAAAGATCTGGTAGTTTATGATAATAGCTCTGGTCAATTAAAAGCGTTTGGAACAATTGATAAGGGTCAAACATACTCTATTGTTAGTGATTATGGAAAATGGTGGCGAATTCTGTTCGCTGGCAGAATTGGCTACGTAAGTAAAAGTAGTGCATTCATCGATAATTTTACTGAAGACGATAATGCCTTTATGTTGACTGAGAATGCGTCATTATCAGTGATAAAAGATGGAAAACAGATTAGAGTCGCAACATTAATGGCAGAGAACATCTTCGAAAGAATCGAAGACTATGGGAACTGGCATAAAGTGAAATATGGGAGTGAAGTTGGCTATATTTGGAAGGCGGCAACCAAACCAGCAACATCTGAATATAAGAATAATGAAATAATAGGAACCTTATTCACCCTAATCGATTCTCCGGTCTATGCTTCTACTAAGGATACAAGTCCAGCTGCCATGGTTGAAGGAGCACAACGAGTTTCGATTATTAAAGAAGTTGATGCAAACTGGTATGAAATTGAACTTGCGGGTAGAAACCTTTTCATTGAGGCAGAAAATGTGATGGATTTAAATAATGTTACATTTGAAACAGAGAATCACCCACATATGAAGACCATTCGAGAATACTTAATTGATGCACCATTTACTTATGATAATCAGGATACAAAAGAGAATGAAACCATTGAATCAGCAAACTATTTACTCCAGGATAAGATAAGGTTTAATGACTATAATGGTGGCATCCCGATTGAATATTCCAACGGCATTGATTGGACAAAAGGGCCTGGTATTGCGGATGAACAGCAGCGATCATTTTTAAGACAATTACATGGGCTATTCTTTATTAATGACCTTTCAGAGGCATATAGTATTACAGAGGATAAGAAATATATCGAAAAAGGGTATGGATATATTCATGACTGGATGATTAATAATCCGTATCACAAACCGAAACATAATATGGCATGGCATGATGAAGGTACAGCTAGACGTTTATCTACTTTGGTAAATTTCTTTGATGTTGGAAAGTCGATATTAACGGATAAGCAAAAACTCGAGCTATTTGAAATAATGGTTTTTCATGCCAATTTATTAGCAGATGACGATTTTTATTCAGAGAATACAAATCATGGAATGTTTCAAGATGAGGGCTTAATTGTATTCAGTAAATATTTCTATGATAAGAAAGTATTGAATGATTATTATAAACTTGCAGTAAATCGACTGGATGCTTATTTCGAAAGTCTTATTTCAGAAGATGGCGTACATCTTGAACATTCACCATCATACCACCAAACCATTGGGGGATCACTTCGGGCGTACGGAGATATACTAAATGCATTTGATGATATTGAAATGGCCAATAAGTTTTATTCGAAGTACAACAATATGGCTAAATATGCTACCCATGTTATTAAACCGGATGGAACCTGGCCCTTAATTGCTGATACATATGCAAAGGACCAGCCGCGGACAATGATGTGGCCAGACGATGCGAATTATCAATATTCGGTAACAAAAGGCAAATCCGGCGAGATGCCTACTGAAACAAATGCCGTATTCCCTGATGCCGGCTACGCGGTATTTAGAGATCAGTGGACAAATCCAGAGGAAGGAGCTTATGTATTCTTTACGGCTGCATACCATACGAATTATCATAAGCATTCAGATGATTTAAGCTTATGGATCTATCATGATGGTGAGGATATAATTACGGAAGCAGCACCATATAGTTACACATTATCGGATCCAGTTACCCAATATGCATATTCTTCATTCGGACATAATACATTGATTGTGGATAATGAAGGTTTACCAAGAGTTGATGGGAAATATGAAAGTACCTATTTGCAGGATTATAATATAGATGATGAAAATCATCCAAATGCAACTGGGGTAAATAAACGCTATGAAGGTGTAACACATACGAGAAATCTAGCTTACAATAAGGTACAGCAAGCCATTCAGGTAAATGATACAATAAGTTCAGATGAGAATCATAATTACAAATTGTTATGGCATTTAGCTCCAGGCATAGTACCAGTAATTAATACTAATACAAATGAAGTTACATTAAAAAAAGATAATGTAACATTAATGGTAGTTAATTTTGAAAGTGATGATTCACTTAAACTTTCGAGTGTGTATGGAGATCAAGATAAATTGTTCAAAAGTTGGACTTTTGAATATGATTATAAAAATACTGAAACAGTAAAGAGAGATGTCCATACGATTATTGTCGATATTGACGGTTCAGAAAGTAATGTTCAAACAACGTTCAAATTTAATAGCAAGTAGTATAAAAGCGGTGATTTATTCACTGCTTTTTTGCTATTTCTTATCAACTATTAGATTAAGATGTAAAATCTAGCTAACTATGATATAATCTCTTAGAATCATTAACAAATAAGTAGGTGTTAGAATGTCAATTACTGCTGAATTAATTATTGCATTTCTGATTTCAGCCTTTACCGCATTACTTGTAACACCATTAATTAAAAAATTTGCTTTTAAAATAAATGCAACAGATAAACCGGATAATCAGAGAAAAACACATAATGGTGTGAAAGCAAGCTTAGGTGGGTTGGCTATCTTTATTGGTGCTATACCTGGATTTTTATTTTTACAGCCTGAGCATCCGCAAATGACGGCAATCATTGTCGGCGCATGCATTATGATAATAACAGGATTGATAGATGATATATTTGATTTAAAACCAATCTATAAGCTAATCGGACAAATAGCCGCGGCGCTAGTCGTTGTCTCTTCGGGCTTGATTATTGAAAAGTTAACGATGCCTTTCTTTGGGACAGTCTATTTAGAAGAGCTAGGTTACCTAATAACAATAATATGGATCGTTGGGGCCTCGAATGCAATTAATTTCATTGATGGACTGGATGGTCTCGCTGCCGGAGTGTCTGCAATCGGTTTAACTAGTATTCTAGTAATGGCAGTTATGGACTATCGAATTGTTGTAGCATATTTATGCATCGTATTAATTGGAAGCTGTGTTGGTTTCCTTTACCATAACTTTTATCCTGCAAAGATATTTATGGGGGATACAGGGGCATTATTCCTCGGCTATTCCATTGCAGTTATCTCGATGCTTGGATTATTTAAAAACGTCGCCTTGTTTAGCTTTATCATTCCGATCATAGTAATTGCAGTCCCAATTTTTGATACCGTACTTGCAATTATCAGAAGGACAATCAGCAGACAAAGTCTAGCGACAGCCGATAAAAAACATATTCATTATCAATTAGTAAAAATGGGATTTAGCCATAGAGCATCAGTGTTGATTATATATGCTTTTAGTTTCTTTTTTGGTGTTTTGGCAATTACTTTTAACAGCGGGACATTGTTAACATCGCTTATCATTTTAGGAATAGTTGTTATCGGCCTTCAGGTTATGGCGGAGATGTCAGGTCTCATGTTAAAAGGTAAGCAACCATTATTAAATGGGATGCGTAGAATTGTTGGCGTGCGCGAACGGGGAAAATAAGAACAAAATAAACGAGCTCCATCCATTAATCATTAGTGGATGGAGCTCGTTTATTTCCTAATTTCATTAAAAAAATACTTCTATTTCTCGAATATGATGAATAAGGTAATCTTGTGGTTTTTTTTCAAAGGTCAGGAGGTGTTTTTTTGAAGGAGTCGAAAATCAGTAATTTTCATCCTACTTAGTTACTGGTAAATATTGGATGGTACGAAAAGCACAGTATTGAAATAAATAGTGCTAAAGCAACTGATGCCGTTAGTGCCAAACTACTATTTTTTGAATATTTCATTGACTGGGAAAATTACCTCCAATATAATGAGAACGAACTGACATATTTCCTCCTATTCATAGCTTTCATGACACTAGAATTCTCAGAAATTACAACATTAGCAATCTAAATAGCAGAAGAATTTCAAAAGCTGAAAAAAATAGGTTTAAAGGAAATTAAATAGGGTATATAGCTAGTTAGCTAGGTACTTAGATACATACATATAAAAACAATTAGATACATAGCAACAAGACAGTTATCTTTGCTACCGTGAAAATGCGTATACTCGCGGGGGGTGAATTGGTTCATTCAAAGAACAGGCTAAGGGAATAGTTGCAATTTATATTAGGACTTTCATGCTAGCAAAAATTTGAGGAGGAATCTCATGGGGAAGAATTCTAAGGCACGTACAAAAGGGTTTAGTATTATTGCCGTATTGTTAATGGTATTCTCATTACTTGCTCCAGCAGCAATTAGTGCAGAAGCAAATACAACTGCAATAAATAAATTATCAAGTAGTTTAGTAGAACAGTTCGAAAATGAAGAAAAAGTTACTTTTATTGTAGACTTTAAAGACAAGGCAAATACTGCTAAAGTTGCAGGTCAAGCTAAAGAAGAAGCTAATAAGGCTAACTTGTCAGCAGAAAAAGCAGAGCTTTCACAACGTGAATCTGTTATTAATGAATTAAAAGCAACTGCAAATCAATCACAAGCGAACGTGAAAGCATTACTTAACAACAATAGTGATGTTGAGGAAGTTAAATCTTTCCATATCACGAATTCAATTGTTGTAACAGCTACACAAGAAGTCGCTGAAGAAATTGCAGCATATGATGAGGTTTCAAGTATTATTCCTAACTTAGAAATTAAAGTGGATGAACCAGTAAGCGAATCAACAAATAATCTTCAAAATGCAGAAGAAGATTTCTATAATATTTACCGTGTAAATGCTCCAGAGGTATGGGAGCAAGGAATTAATGGAGAAGGGCTAGTTGTTGCTAGTATTGATTCTGGTGCACAA
Organism: Oceanobacillus zhaokaii; assembly: GCF_003352005.1. GTDB lineage: Bacteria > Bacillota > Bacilli > Bacillales > Amphibacillaceae > Oceanobacillus > Oceanobacillus zhaokaii. The sequence goes on along the minus strand of NZ_CP024848.1, from coordinate 3,521,330 downwards.
TGGGATCATCCTTCATTAATCAATAACTACCGTGGATATAATGCGGAAACTGGAGATGTTGATCACTCAGCTAGTTTCTTTGATGCTGTAAATGGGCAAGAAGCAGCATACGATGATCATGGACATGGAACACATGTTACTGGAACAATGGTTGGAACTGGAGATGGATTAGAAATTGGTGTCGCTCCAGGAGCAAAATTCATTGCTGCCAAAGCACTAGACTCTACTAATGCAGGATATTTAGAGGATATGCTTGCTGCAGCTGAGTGGATGCTTGCACCAGGTGGAGATGCAGCTAATGCACCAGACATCGTTAATAATTCATGGGGAATTTCAGGAGCTACACCAGAGCAAGTTGATGAATATTTCCGTGATGTAATTGGAGTCTGGGATAATGCTGGCATTTTCTCAGTATTTGCAGCAGGAAATGATGGTCAAACAGATGAAGGAACAGTAGGAATTCCAGCACTTTACCCAGAAGCTTTTGCTGTTGGGGCAACGGATAGAAATGATGCACTTGCAGCATTCTCATCTAATGGACCTTCACCATACGGAGAAACAAAACCAGATGTTTCAGCTCCTGGTGTAGAAATTGTTTCAGCATACCCAGGTGACAGATATGCTTATATGAGCGGAACATCAATGGCAGCACCCGCAGTATCTGGTGTAGCAGCACTTCTGCTTCAAGCTAATCCAGATGCGACAGTAGAAGAATTGAAGAATGTATTAAAAGAAACAGCAACACCATTAACAAATAAAACATACACAGAAGTGCCAAATAATGGATTTGGTCATGGTTTAGTAGACGCACTTGCTGCAGTCAATGCAATTGCTGAACAACCTGAAGAGCCAGAAGTACCAGAACAACCGGAAGAACCAGCAAAAGAAATTGAACGTCTATTTGGACATAGCCGTTATGACACTGCAATTGAAGTTAGTCAAAAAGGTTGGGCAGATGATTCAGTAGATAAAGTTATCGTTGCACGTGGTGATGATTTCTCTGACGCATTAGCAGGAGTTCCATTAGCATATGCTTGGGATACACCAATCTTATTAACTCGCAGTGATCGCATGTTAGATTCAACATTAGCTGAAATTGAGCGACTAGGTGCAGAAGATGTATATGTTCTTGGTGGTCCAATTGCAGTTAGTGAAAAAGCAGAAAAAACACTTGAAAATGCAGGTTATACTGTAAGTCGTATTCAAGGACAATCAAGATTTGACACAGCAGTAGAAATTGCTAACGAACTTACAGATGGTAAGTCTGAAGAAGTTGTTATTGCAAACAGCCATAAATTCCCGGATGCATTAACAATCGGTTCATTTGCAGCACAAGCTGGAGTTCCAATTCTTTTAACAAAGGATTCTAGTATTCCAGAAGCAACTGCTAATGCTCTAACAGATCTTGGCGTTACTGATTCATTAGTTGTTGGTGGACCATTAGTTGTATCTGAGGAAGTAGAAGCACAGCTTCCAAATGCAGAGCGTTTAGATGGTCGTGACCGTTATGGCACTAACATTGCTATTTTAGAAAATCTTGGGGAAGACGTTGATTCTCTATATGTAGCAACTGGTACTGATTATGCAGATGCATTAACTGGTGCAGTACTTGCAGCTAAAGAAGGAAAAGGATTAGTATTAGTACGAAATATCGTACCAGAAAATATTAATACGTATCTATCAGGAAAAGAACTTGAAGATTTAACGATCTTCGGTGGACCAGTAGCAATAAGCGATGCAGTTAAAGAAGCGCTAGAAGCTATTCTTAATCAATAGTATATTAAGAGGATAGAGCCTATTTCCTTATGGAGATAGGCTCTATTTTTATCCCATAAGATAAGGAAATTTATGCTCAAAAGCTTGAAATTATGCTATGATGAAACAAGGGTAGGGGTGATATAATGAAGAAAAAGAAACAAAATCTATCATACATAATACTAGTTTTAATTATGATCCTTTCAATGCTGAATCCTAGTCTAGCTTTAGCAAATGGGTCTGTACATAGAGCTGATAATCAAGAAAAAATATCAGCACAATTTTTAAACGAATTTTCATCTGATGAAGAAAAATTAACCTTTATTATTAAATTAAAGGAGCAAACAGATACAGAAGTTGCTGCTGAATCTGCAAGAGCGAAGGCAGAGCAATCACGTGCTAGTTTGCAAGAAATAGAATTAAACCAGCATAAAGCAGTTATTACAGCTTTAAAACATACGTCAGAACAGGAGCAACAGGACTTACTTAGTTATCTTAAAGAACAAGAGGATTTGGGTAATGCTACAAATATCAAACCCTATTACATTATTAATGGGATCGTCGTGACAGCTACGAAAGAGGTAGCGGAAGAAGTAAGCACGTTTTCTGAGGTTGAAAAGGTTCTTGCAAATGAAACACGTTTTTTGCATGAGACGACAAAAAGTGCAGGAAATGTAAGTGTGCAAAATGCTGCACAAAATATCGAGTGGAACATTGACCGTGTAGGTGCTCCAGAGGCATGGAGCAGTGGTTTCAATGGAACAGGTGTCGTAGTTGCCACAATTGACTCGGGTGTAGACTGGAAGCATCCTGCACTAAAAGAAAAGTATCGTGGATATAATGCTAAAACAGGTAAAGTAAATCATCAATATAGTTGGTTTAATGCTGTAGAAGGAAGTAAAGTACCTTACGATCCACACGGCCATGGTACCCATGTAACTGGAACAATAGTCGGCAGTGAGCCGAACGGGACCAATAAAATCGGAGTTGCTCCGGGAGCTAAATGGATAGCGGTTAAGGCTTTTGGCGATGACGGCTCAGCAACGGATGCAGATTTGCTAGAGGCAGCCCAATGGATATTAGCACCAACGGATGAAGCCGGAAATGAAAGACCTGATCTTGCTCCTGATATTGTGAATAATTCTTGGGGAGGCGGGAGAGATCTAGATGAATGGTATCGTGATGTAGTGAGAGCTTGGAAGGCAGCTGGAATATTCCCTGTGTTTGCCGCTGGGAATACTACTTGGGATAACCCTGGTGGGCCGGGATCTGTTAATGTTCCTGCAAACTATCCAGAATCATTTGCTGTTGGTGCAACGGATCAGAATAATAATCTAGCATCTTTTTCTTTATTAGGGCCGTCTCCGTATAAGAAGATAAAACCAGATGTGACAGCCCCTGGTGTCGGTATCCGCTCCGCTTTACCGGGTGGAAAATATGGGAATGACAACGGAACCTCAATGGCCGCACCAGCAGTAGCCGGAGTAGTTGCCCTATTATATCAGGCAGCTCCCGATTTATCTATTGATCAAATGATCGAAATTCTAACTAAAACAGCAAAACCTTTAACAGATAAAAAGTATCCAAAACATCCAAATAATGGATATGGATATGGATTAGTACAAGCAATGCCAGCAGTAACAGCAGCGCTTGCTGCTGGGAAAGAGCCAGTAACAAGAATAGCTGGTTACTCAAGGTATGATACAGCAATCGAAGTAAGCAGAGTTGGCTGGAATACTGCTAATACAGTTATTTTAACGCGAGGAGACAATTTTGCAGATGCACTTTCTGGTGTACCATTAGCATCCAAATTAGATGCACCTGTGCTATTAACACATAGTAATAAATTATATGGACCAACATTGCGTGAAATTAAGCGACTGCGTGCATCGAATGTCATTATTTTAGGTGGGGATATTGCGATCAAAAAGGCTGTTGCAGCTGAGCTGGAAAAGGCGGGCATTAAAGTACGCCGTATTTCTGGACATTCAAGAACAGATACCGCTGCATTAATCGCCTCAGAGGTTTCGCCTAATGGTTCAAAAAAGGTAGTAATTGCAAATGGCTATGACTTCCCAGATGCTTTGTCAATTGCATCCTATGCAGCAAATGAAGGCATACCTATCTTGCTAACAGAAAGCACAAAACTGCCTGCAGGCACAAAAGCTTCAATAAACAAGCTAAAGGCAAAGGAAACGATAGTTGTTGGTGGTCCATTAGCGGTGAACGAATCAATTATGAATCAGCTTCCTAATCCAATTAGAATAAGTGGACAAAGCCGCTATGATACAAATATTGAAATAGCAAAGTATTTCGGAATCAATAATAAACATATGTATGTAGCAACAGGTAAAAACTACGCAGATGCATTAACAGGAGCTGTATTAGCAGCCAAAAATAATAGTGCCATATTACTAGTGCACAAAGTAATACCAGATATAACATCGACATATATTAAAAATCAAGCCCTAGAACGCTTGACAATTTTCGGAGGCAACGTTGCAATAAAAGCAGAACAAGCAAATCAACTAAAGCAATTGCTTGCCAAGTAATTAACTGAACCCATCTTTCAATTTAAAGATGGGTTTTTTTCCATAACGTTTCATATGATAAGTAGAGGGGTATAGATACGCGAACTTGCGCTAATTTTTAGATAGAATTCATTTTAGTATAGTTTGATGCTATTTAGATTAACTGCCAAAGGTGTAATGTTGTTTGTAGCGCATGGACAGTCATTTTAGGTGGCAAGGCTTCAATTGCTTCTTCATTAGAAAATTGTTCTTTATTTTCAAGATGCATTCCGTCCGTAAGATTAACGGTCATAATGGAGGAATCGTCTTCTAATCATATATTATAGTTATAAAACTATAACGATTGAACAATCCCAGCGGAAGAAATACACGGAGACTCCTGCGGGAGGAAAGGCCTAGGTGAGACTGCGAAGTGCGACAGCACGAGGAGGCTCACTAGCCCCCACGGAAAGCGTAGTGTATTTCTGGAGCGACTCGCCTGTGAGTATTCCTCACTCTAAGCTAGTTCGCAGTTTAAAAAATATCAATAAACTATAAAGGGGTATAAAGCATGAAGAGATCAGGAGTTATTGCCTTGTCTTTAATCTTAATTCTAGGATTAATAGGGGTTACCTATCTACTAGTGAATCAATCAAATGAACAAGATAATAACGAAGTACAAAATGAAGGAGATGATCCAGTGAATCAGCCAAAAGTGACAGCAGACAATGGTTTAACATTTGAATTGGTAGAAGTAGAAGGTAATGGCAAAGCATTTAAATATACCGTTACAAATGAAGGTTCAAAAGAAATAAAACTTAGCTTCACAACGAGTCAGCGTTATGAATATGAATTAAGAAACATAACAGAAGGAACCACTACGAAATACTCGAATGGACGAGCGTTTATGCAAGTGTTAGGTGATACGAAGCTTGCTCCAGGGAAAAGCGTTAGTTATGATATTTCTTTACCAACATTAAAACCAGGTGAATATCAACTTACCGTTTATCTAGTAGCGAAAGACATGTCGGAATATGTAGTATCCGAATCATTTGTGATTGAGGAATAAAGTGAATATTAATTCAGTGGAAATTTCATCCTCATTTTATTGGTAATTAATTGAATAAACGGTACCTTAGCGGGCAGTTAATTCTCAACCTAGTAATCATAAATCTAGGAATTGGGAACCGGCTGTCTATTTATTTTGTAATAAAATAATAATTTGACTATTACATCTATTAGAAATATAATTACCATATGTAAAGATTCTGTAAAAAGAACTTAATATTTGTAGAATAGGAGGGTACTATGAATGAGGTTAATCCGATAATATAATCGCTACTATTAAGGATTAACTATATGAACGGAAAAAATAGACAGAGGGGGAAGGCTTCTTGAAAACAGTTAGAAAGCTATTAGCAGTAGTTTTAGTGCTTTTATTAACATTCTCTAACTTCTCAGTGATTTCTGCTAATCCACAAAAAGTAAATCCAGTAGAGCTAAAGAAGGAAGTAACAACGAAGGAAAAAATTAAAAAAGAAGAACTGGATAAGCAATACAAAGAAACGGATAAGGTAAGAGTAATTGTAGAAGTTCAAGGGGAGCCCGCAATTACATATGCCACAGGTCAAGGAAAGAAATTCAGTGAGCTTTCAGAAACTAAAAAAGAAGAATTGCAAGCAAGTGCACTTAAAGCTCAAGAGAAAGTAAAAAACGAACTCAGCAAAAATAAATTAAATGTTGAGTATAAAGAAAGCTTTACGACTGTATTCAATGGATTTAGTGGAATTGTTGAATATGGAAAAATTGAAGCAATGGAGAAATTAACTGGTGTTACAAATGTAACAATCAGTAACGAATATGAGCGACCAAAAGCAGATCCGGAAATGCGCTATAGTAAAGAATTAGTTGAAGCGCAAAAGACTTGGGATGAGTATGGTTATGATGGTGAAGGGATGGTTGTCGGTGTTATCGACTCCGGTGTGGATCCTAGCCATAAGGACTTTGTTTTAACAGATGAAAAAGAAGCAGTGTTAACGAAGGATTCTGTATTGAATTTCCGATATGAGGAAAATCTTCCGGGTAAATATTATACAGCTAAAGTACCATATGGTTATAACTATATGGATAAAAACGAAGAAATCCGCGATTTAGGCCCTGGGGCATCGATGCATGGGATGCACGTTGCTGGGACTGTTGGAGCAAACGGGGATGAGGAAAATGGTGGAATCAAAGGTGTTGCACCAGAAGCACAAATTTTGGCGCTAAAAGTATTTGGTAATGATCCGAACATGGGTTCAACATGGGGAGATATTTATATCAAAGCTATTGATGATTCGATCATTTTAGGTGCAGACGTAATTAATATGAGTTTAGGATCTACAGCAGCATTTGTAGATGAAACAGATCCTGAGCAGCAAGCGATCAAAAATGCGGTTGAAAACGGTGTACTAATGTCTATTTCTGCTGGAAACTCCGCCCATCTGGGAAATGGCTTTTATAATCCATATGCGTCAAATCCAGATATTGGGGTAGTAGGCTCACCAGGTTTATCCTATGACTCACTGCAAGTAGCTTCAATCGAAAATACTCACATGGATTTGGATGCATTTGAGTTTGCATTTGGAGAACAAACAGGACTTGCTCCATTCATGTCAGCGAGCAGTGTTCATCCAAATGATATCGGTGGCACGTATGAAATCGAATTTGTTGGAACTGGTACAGCAAAAGACTTTGCTGGTAAAGATCTAACAGGTAAATATGCATTTGTTGTGCGTGGAAATTCATTCGTAGACACCGCATATAATGCACAAGATGCTAATGCAGAAGGTGTGATTGTTTATAACCATTCAGATGGATGGGTAAGCATGGCATCAGAACCGGATATCGTTATTCCACAACTATTCATGGCAAAAACTGATGGTGAACTGTTAAAACAACAACTAGACGAAGGTAAAAAGGTTACTATCTCCTTTAATGGTGATGCAGTCACTGTAGAGAATCCACTTGCAGATTCTATGTCAGACTTTACATCATGGGGAGTAACACCGAATCTTGATTTCAAACCGGAAATTACAGCACCAGGTGGAAATATTTTATCTACATTCCAAGATGATCAATATGGAACAATGAGTGGTACATCGATGGCTGCTCCACATGTAGCTGGGGGCTCTGCGCTCGTACTCCAACGTGTAGACGAGGAATTTGGTTTAGAAGGTAAAGCACGCGTTGAATTGGCGAAGAATATTTTGATGAATACATCTGAACCAGTAATTGATAAAGGAACAATTAACGACATGTTTGGTACCGAGGTCCCTTACTCACCTCGTCGTCAAGGTGCAGGTATTATGCAGCTTCATAAAGCCATTTCGACCCCAGTAGTAGTAACGGAAGCAACTACAGGTGAAGCAAAGGCAGCATTAAAAGAAGTAGGCGACAAAATCAACTTTAAATTAGAAGCTAAAAATTACAGTAATGAAAGAGTAAGCTATGATGTAGCTGCAAATGTTCAAACGGATTTATCCCTATTTGGTCTGTTAGGATATGCAGCAGATGAGCTTGAAGCACAAGAACTTGTTGGTGCTGCTGTAACAATAAATAATGGAAAAACAAAAGTAGAGATTCCTGCAAATGGGTCTGCAACAATAAATGTTGCGATTGATTTGTCGAAAGCGAAAGTATTTAATAGCAATGCCAGTGATTATGTTAATCCGAGTGAAGTATTCCCGAATGGTTACTTTGTTGAAGGATTCGTAACACTTTCAGATGCAAATGCAGATAAACTACCAAATCTATCTGTACCATATGTCGGATTTGCAGGTGATTGGAATGCGCCACCGATTCTAGATGAATTGGCTTATGACGGAAATAATTCATTCTATGAAGCAGCAGGACTGCTTTATGATGGCAATGACGGTTATTATTATCTTGGTTATGATCCGTTAACAGGTGAAAATTCAACGAAGAATATTGCAATCTCACCAAATGGTGATGGTGCGAATGATGAAATTATTCCACTTTTATCATTCTTACGTAATGCGAAGAAAGTGGAATATAGTGTACTGGATAAGGATAAGAAATCCCTGCGTAAAATTAAATCAGAAAGCAATATTATAAAGAATTACTTTGATGCTGGTGCGGCTTTGCCATTCAGATTAAATCCAAATGTTTTCTGGGATGGTACCGTTAAGAATAAAGTAGTTGCTGACGGACAATATTACTTTGAAATTGCTGCGACAATCGATTATGAAGGAAAAGAAGCACAGAAGCTCCAAGTACCTGTAATCGTCGATACCGTAGCACCTAAATTGAATGCTAATCTGAAGGATAATAAAGTAACATTTAGTTCTTCTGATGATCGTTCTGGGGTGTCTTATGTAGAAGTAGTCATAAATGGTAAAAGCCATGAAATTTTACCAGCTACTGCTAAAGAATATACATTTACTAAAAAGATTGGACCAAAAGATGGTGTGACTCTAGTTGCAGTTGACAATGCTGGCAATAGTAAAGAAGTAGAGGTACAAGAACAACTTAACCCTAATAAGCCAGTAATTGATGTTTGGTCACCTGAAACATTTGGAATCTATGATACTAGCGAAATTGAAGTATTTGGTACTGTAACAGCGGATTCTAAAATTGTTGAATTTACTATAGAGGGAGAACCAGTAGAATTAGAACAATTTGAGAAGGGCTCTTACATCTTCGAAACCTTTATTGAATTTGAAGATGGAGACCATCCATTAAATATTTATGCTAAAGATGAAAAAGGTAATGAAACGTCACTATCGAATAGCAGATTGTTCTTTGTCGATACAACAGCACCTGGAATTAAGGTGAAATCACCAGGTTTTGTAGATCATAAGACAAAATCAGCTAAGATTGTTGCACAGCTATCAGACAACTTTGATGAATTAACTTATACAATTGATGGCAATGAGGAATTCGCACAACAGGTGTCTGGCGATAAGATGAAGGCAATTACTAAAGAAGTAACGACAGAAGTATCGCTTGAACCAGGTGAAAATGTATTTAATCTAGAAGTAGTGGATATCGCGGGTAACACGACCGCGAAAGAGGTAACCATTTATCGTGCTACATCAGCTGAAGATCAAGCAGCATCACGTATTTTTGGAACTTCCCGTTACGATACAGCGGTAGAAGTAAGTAAGGATGGATGGGATTCAGCGGATACTGTTATCCTTGCACAAGGAAAAGAATTTGCAGATGCGTTAGCTGGTATTCCGTTGGCAGAAAAATATGATGCACCATTATTATTAACACAACCAACGAAATATACAGAAGTAACGAAGGCAGAAATTGAACGTTTAGGTGCAACTACTGTGTACCTGCTTGGAGGCGAAGTAGCAATAAGTGCTGATGTCGAAGCAGAATTAACGAAGCAAGGACTTGAAGTTATTCGTCTTGCTGGTCATTCACGTGTCGATACTGCAATCGAAATTGCGAATGAAGTAGTAGAAGAAGGATCAAGTGAACAAGCAGTACTTGTTAATGGATACAACTTCCCTGACGCATTATCTGTTGCTTCATATGCAGCACAAGCAGGAATACCAATTCTATTAACACAAACGAATAAGCTTCCAGAAGCGACAGATCAATTACTTGAAGATTTAAATGTAAATGAAACACTAGTAATTGGTGGACCTGTAGCAGTTTCTGAAAAAGTAGCAAAACTTGTTCCGAATCCGGAAAGAATTAGTGGACATTCTCGTGAAGATACAGCTGTAGCGGTTGCTGAATACTTTGATGTAGATTCCACGAAATACTATGTTACAACTGGTGCTGACTTCCCAGATGCATTAACAGTTGCAGCAAGAGCGGCTAAAGATAATACAGGTGTCCTGCTCGTGAGAAATTCTTTATCTGAAGGTGTTAGCACATTTATTACTGAAAATGACATCGATTGGATCAAAGTAATTGGTGGACCACTGGCAGTAAGTGATAAAGTTCTAAAAGAACTGAATAAATTATTAGACTGATTAACAGCTTCATAGGTTACTTGACAAAGACTCCAGATTAAATCTGGAGTCTTTTTATTAAGTTCATTTTTGTTGTAGATAGACATAAGAGAAATGCTGCAAAAATCGACATTTTTGCTATTAAGGATTAACTTACATTCAATGTTTCGACAACATTTTTTAAAAAGGAATGTTTTTTGCAAAGGCACTATTCTAGTTTGATTGTTAATTAGAGTGATATCTATAAAATAACGAAAAAATTCATCAACTGTATATTAACAATGAATGAAATCTTTGCTATTATTAATAGTATAAATCTAAGAATCTACGAATTTTTTAATAATTCGTTACAGAACGCTATAAATCGACATAATACTAGATGACAATTCTAGAGGAATAGATTTAGAAGAGAGATCAGACGACAATTTCATAGGAGGAAAAAATGAAGAAAATAAGTTTAGCAGTGGCGCTGTCACTAATCATGCAAATATTCTTTTTACTATCACCAGTCGCTGCAGAGAGTACGAATGAGAGTACGAATGAGAGTACGAATCAAGGTGAGCAATCAGACGTAGAAAATACTACGGAAGCTCAAGAAGAAGAGTACAATGAATTTGGAATTAAGATTGGTACAGAAGTTTATGGGGAAGACATCAGTGAGTTAAGTGAAGAAGAATTGCAATACATACCAGAAGGCTGGCGTGACGGTGTTTTTGATGACGGTAGTCCAGAAGCGGAAGTAGAACCTGATATTAAGTTAAATGCTTCCTATCCAGATGTGAATAACTATATCAAGAATATGAAACCAGCTACCATTGAATATAACCACATTAATTATCTGACGAAATTTCATTATCGGGGCGGATATGGTGCAGTTGAAGGTGTTGTTGCACATGAGACAGCAAATGACCGTTCAAATATAACTGGTGAAATAAGTTGGATGAAGCAAAACCACAAGAATGCTTTTGTCCACGCTTTTGTCGATCATAATCGCATAATCGAAACCCATCCAACTGATTATGGAGCATGGGGGGCAGGACGTCACGCGAATAAACGTTTTGTCCATGTAGAGCTAGTTCGGGTTGATAACTTCGATCAATTTGCCCGCTCCATAAATAATTACGCAAGTTATATTGCTAAAGTACTACTAGATTACAATTTAGGTGTTACGGACGCAGAAAATACAGGAAAAGGTACATTATGGTCTCATCGGGCAGTATCGGAGCATCTTGGCGGTACAAACCATGTAGATCCACATGGGTATTTTGCAAGATATGGCTATAAATGGGATGATTTTGTAAAATTAGTAACATCTAAGTACAATGAAATGGGTGTACCTAGGATTTCAGGTCATAGTCGTTATGATACGGCAGTAGAAATCAGTAAAGATGGATGGAAAACTGCAAATTCGGTTGTTGTCGCTCGTGGTGATGACTACGCAGATGCACTTGCAGGTGTTACATTAGCGAAGAAGTATAATTCACCATTGTTACTAACTCAATCGAACAAGTTTACGGATGTTACGAAAAAAGAAATCCAGCGATTAAAAGCAACCAATATTTATATTCTTGGTGGTGAGTTGGCGGTAAGTAAATCAATCGAAAATGAAATGAGAAAATTAGTTCCTCGAGTAAAACGAATCAGTGGGGGTTCTCGTGTAGAAACTGCTGTAGCTATCGCAAATGAAGTAAAAAGTGGTGTCCGGAAAGCAGTAGTAGTTGACGGTTATAATTTCCCAGATGCATTATCGGTTGCATCCTATGCAGCGCAAGAAGGAATGCCAATTCTGCTGACACAAAATAATAAGCTACCAAAACAAACGAAACAAGCATTAAAGGATTTAAGGATATCAAGTACATTGGCAATTGGTGGTAACTTAGCCATTAATGATAATGTATTTAAACAGCTTCCAAACTCAGTAAGAATTGCGGGACAAAATCGTTATGAAACAGCAGTGAAGATTGCAGATTATTTTAATGTGAAGAATAAACATTATTATATTACAACAGGATTGGAATTTCCTGATGCACTTTCAAGTGCTGCACTAGCCGCAAAAGAAGGAACAGGCATATTATTGGTAGGTACGAGTATTCCAAAACCTGTCCAAACCTTTATTATGAAAAATAATATTAGTGATTTCACAATTGTAGGAGGAACGAGCATAATTCCTGCAAGAGTACAACAAGCATTGTCTAGATACTAAAACAAAAGCTTAAAGCTAGTTTAGCGACGTACGGACTGCGCCCCACGGAACGTGGGGTGGTTCGACGTTGCCAAACGATGTGGCGGTCTTGTCGAACATTCCTTTGTAGGAGATAAAGGAAACTCTTTGGGAGCGTAAGCGAATCGATATTGACTTTCACCACAAGGGTGTAAGTGCGACTAAGCCTCATGTGTAGCCAATCGCCAAGTCTTCTTTATCGTGTAATGAGGCGAAGGAAGTCTCGCTAGGAGCACGGGCGCTGGACGTAGCCTCTTATCAAGAGAATTGGAATAGGGAAATTTTTATACATTCCCATTCTAAAACAAAGACAGGATCCTCTACCAATAGAGAATCCTGTCTTTTAACATTTAATTATTTTCTTCGTATACTGAAGCTTCATAAAATCTATCATCTTCATAAGATGATACAATCTCTAAGTGGTTCTTAAGCTCTGACTTCACTTCTTCAAGTGAAGCTTCATCCACTATTTGGTAACTGCCACCATTAATTCTTTCCTCATATGTTTCCAATTTTAATTTATCAATTTTGCTTGTGCTGAAATCGGAATACTCTTTAGCGAAACCAAGCACTTCACTGATTCGCATATTTGTTTCAACATTGCTGCCAACTTCTCTAGCTAAGTCATCGATTTTAGTTACTGTACCAACTGATAGAGCTTTACTAATAATCGCTTGGATTACTTCCTGCTGTCTTTCATTTCTGCCTATATCGCCTCTTGGATCCTCATATCTCATTCGAGCATATGCTAAAGCATATCTCCCGTCTAATTCCATTTCACCTTCATAGAATTGTAGTTTCTCAGCTTTACGATCATCACTATTTTGTTGGAAATCAAATGGGACATCCACCGTGACGCCACCTAGAATATCAATCACATTTTTAAATGCATCAAAATTAACGGTAGCATAGTAATCAATTGGAATATCTAAAAAGTTCTCAACTGTTTCAATCGTCATTTTCTTCCCACCAAAAGCATGTGCATGGGTGATTTTATCCTGAATACCTCTGCCAGCAATCTCAACTAGTGTATCCCTTGGTATACTTACAAGCTTAAGTCTTTCATCATCGGGGTTAAATGTAGCTATCATTAAAGTATCTGTACGGCCATTATCACCATTTGTAGAATAGTCTTCTACTCCCATCAGCAAGACAGATACAGGGTCTTTACTTATTGAAACAACCTCATCACGCAGGTCTGATTTTTCTCTTCCTAAATCATCATAGGATTCGCTTGCAGCCTGAAGGGTTTGAATTGCCATATAGCCACCAAATCCTACTATTACAAGACACATTAGGATTACGATGAATAAAACACGACGTAATCTCTTTTTCTTTTTTGTTTTACGTACTAATATACGACCCATCGTATTTCTCCTTTATCTCCATAAGATGTTTATCTTAATAATTATAAATACAACTTATCTTAATTGCAATGGCAATCTAAGACAATACTATTATAAATGATAGATATTAAGAATGGATTACAATAATAAGTAAATAATAAGTAATTTACTATATTAGAATTTTTGCCGATTCTTTAAGAAGGCATTTTGTTTAATAGTGGAACTGGATATTCCATTCGTTCGAGGCAAATAGATAACGCCGCAATAATCTTGCAAATTATCAAATTTACCCTTCCAGTCGTCACCCATCACGAAAATATCAATATTGTATTTTTTAATATCGGAAACCTTTTGTTCCCATGAATATTCTGGAATGACAAAATCGACATATCGAATTGATTCTAAGATTAGTTTACGATGTTCAAATGAATGATATGCCTGCTTCTTTTTTTCTTGATTAAATTCATCAGTAGAAATTCCTACCGTTAGATGGTCGCCCATCGCTTTTGCCCGCCTTAGCAGATGAATATGGCCAGCATGGATTAAATCAAAAGTGCCATAAGTGATAATCTTCATCGTGGTGTATTCCTCCAAATAGCGCGACATTGATTAAATAATACCACATATTACGTCTAAATTTGATATATTATTAATAAATATATCAAATTTATGGGAGCAAAAGGATGTTAATAAATGGGGAATGAAATAAAAATTGCATCAATCAATATTACTAATCTAAGCAAAACAGATTTATTACATTATCATCTTTTTCCGAGATTGAATCGACAGCAAAAGTGTATGGTTGTTTTAGCGAATTTGCTGCTGCTGCTTGAAACTACAGACAATCAAGCATATAAAGAAATAATCGAGCAAGCAGATTACGTATTGCCAGCGAGTAAAGGCATAATATTGGCAGCGAAGAATCGAAAACAAACCTTTCATGAACAGATTGATAGTGTAGCTTTAATGATAGATTTGCTTAAGTTTGCAGAAGTCCAAGGACTTAGCTGCTATTTTTTGGGTGGAAAAGATTATATTAATGAAAAGCTTATTTTAGAGATAGAGAAGCAATTTCCGAGATTAATCATCGCTGGTCATCAGCATGGGGCATTTGAACCTACTGATTCACTTATTATGGAAAATGTTCGCGTGAAAAATGCTGATATTGTATTCGTATCGTTGCAGGGGAATAGCCAAGAGGAGTGGATGGCAAATATATTTGCTAGCTGTAAGAAAGGATTATTTATCGGCGTTGACGAGAGCTTTGATATCCTAGCGGGAGAAATGAAACGTACTCCCGACCTATTGAACAATCTAAATCTAGGCTGGTTATACCGAATGGTTGCCAAACCCTCTCGAATTAAGAATGCAGGAAAAAGCCAGCGAATGATAAAGAACATTCTGTTGGGAAAAGACTAGTTAGTTGCCAGTTCTAGGCAGGTGCCTGTCACTCCTCAAGTTTTGTCGAACATTGTCATTTCGGTCGTTGCATCTGTAAAGCCTTTCTCGCTAACAGATCAGCATTCTTATTTTGACTTTCAGGAATCCATTTAATAAAAAAATATGGAAAGTATTGCGTTTCTTCTCTTATTTTTTCCAGTAGGGGAAGAAATGTTTTGTTTTTTGTAAAGTCTTTTTCTACAACATCCACTACCACTTGTGAATCGGAACGCAGCGATACAATCTCATTTGGGAATGTTTCTTTACATATTTCCAGTGCCTTGATTACCGCATGAAATTCCGCCTCGTGATTACTTATTACATCAAGGGGAAATGTATATTCATAATTTTTCCCAGCGGCTTTAATAAAGATACCAGCACCACTAATTCCCAAATTACTATTCGATGCACCATCTGTATAAACCTCAATCAACTTGACCCCACCTTTATCCAAAATCATACAATAAAAATAGTTGTTAAATGTGCTCACACATCAATCTTACCGCATCATCTAATTCTTAACAATCCTTCCGGCGGTTAGTAATAAATCTAGCTTTCCCACGCCTCCTATATAAAGTTTTATTTACAAAAACATAACCATAAATTAACAAAATGACGATAATTATAGGCATAAAGACTGAATTTCCTTTTCGACAAAATAACTGAATGATAATCATTAAAAGTGAGGAAAATAAAAGAAAGACGGTCCAAATCTCTCCATTAAATAAAAGTTGTTCACAATTAACATTAAAATGTATTAGTTCCATTAGTCCTAGTTCTTTAGTTGTGAATGTTTCGAATAATCCCGATTAGGGTAAATTGACACGATTTTTAATGATACCTATAATTAACTCGAATTGATAGAATACTAGAAAATTAATGGGTTTGACCCTAAAAGGAGAGCTTAATCAAAATGGGTAAAAGTATATGGAAAAGGATAATGAGTTTATTGTCGGTATTTATACTTGCAATTAATTTGTTGCTTCCTGCACTGCCAATGGCTGCAAGCGCAGAAGAAGGAAATGCCTCGGATTTAATCATTTCGGAATATATCGAGGGAAGCAGCTTTAATAAAGCAATCGAGCTTTATAATGGCACAGGTCAACCAATTAATTTAAGTGAGTACACGCTTGAACTTTATGCAAATGGAGCGACTTCAGCTAACCAAAAAGTAAAGCTTGAAGGTACTTTGGCGGCTGGTTCAACCTATGTTTTATTTAATAGTCAAGCAATTGAAGCGATAAAATCCAAAGGCGATCTTGCAAACAATACGGTCATTAATTTCAATGGTGATGACGCAATCGTACTTAAAAAGGCAGACCAAGTGACAGATTCAATTGGTCAGGTCGGCGAACGAATTGAAAACTTAAAAGATGTTACTTTAGTTAGAAATGCAGATATTACAATAGGCGACAAAATCATTGACGATGCCTTTGACCCATCAATCGAATGGACTGCATTCCCTAAGGACGATGCATCGAATTTAGGGGTACATGAGATTAATGGCGCTACACCAGAAAATCCTGAAGAACCAGTTAATCCAGATGGTGTCATTTCCATCGCGGATGCTCGCCAGCAAGCGACTGGCGATGTGACAGTAAAAGGAATTGTCACAGCAAAATTAAAGAATACAATCCACTTTCAAGATGAAACAGCTGCACTTGCAATCTATCCAAGCTCTTTAGATGTAGAAATCGGTGATGAAATTACGGTTTCAGGTTCACTTGGAGCATACAATGGCTTATTGCAATTACAAAATGTAAGCCTTGATCAGAAATCGGCAGATGTTGGAGCTCCGGATGCAACAGTATTAACTGGAGAACAACTTAACGAAGAAAATGAATCGAAACTAGCAACAGTAAATGAAATTACAATTGAAGATGTACAAGAAGGAAATGGCTGGGCGAATTTTACTGTCACTGACGGAACAGAATTTATCGTCCGTGATGAAACTGGAACACTTGGATTAGAAGTAGGCAATACGTATGATTCAATTACTGGAATTGTCCAGGAGTTCAATGGCGCATTCCAAATCATCCCAAGAAATACAGCAGATATTATTGCTGACGAATCGGCAGTTCAAGCGGTAACTGCAACACCAGGTGCAGGCACTGTACCAACAGGAACAGAAGTAACGTTATCGACTGGAACAGAAGGCGCAACAATTTACTACACTACGAATGGTGATGAACCAACAGAAGAAAGTGTTGTATATGAGGAAGCTATCGTGCTTGAGCAAGATACGACAATTAAAGCAATTGCAGTGAAAGAAGGACTGACAGCAAGCAATGTTGCAATATTTGCATATAACGTTTTTGACCAGGAGGCGGGAATGCAAATCCATGATATTCAAGGAGAAGCACATGAGTCGCCTCTTGATGGATCGTTTGTTACAGATATCCAAGGTGTCGTGACATATACGTATAAAATTGGCAGCGGAAACTATTTCCATTTCCAAACACCAGATAACTTAGCGGATAATAATGCAAATACTTCAGAAGGTATGGTTGTATATACTGGTAATAAAGTTGCGAATGTAGCAGTTGGTGATTTGGTAAGTGCAACAGGTACTGTTGATGAGTATCACATTGATGGCTATAACGATACAAAACAAGATACCGATTTATCTGTCACACAAATTAATGCAAGAGATGATCGTGGTGGAATTGTAGAAACTGTAAAAAGCAATGCAGGAGTTCCAGCACCGATTGTAATTAATGAAAAAAATCTTCCATCCGAAGTAATCGACAATGATAGCTTCGAGGAATTTGATCCAGAGGAAGATGCGATAGACTTCTGGGAAAGTATAGAAGGAATGCTTGTTGAGGTTGGCACAGTGAAGGCTGTTGCACCACAAGAGCATGGCGATTTAATTACAGTTCTAGAGAATAGAGAGACAAATACACTTCATGGTGGCGTGAAGCTAACGGAAGAAACAGCGAATCCAGATCGTATCCAATTCAAACTATACGATAATAACGAAGCAAGAGATTTTGAAGTAGCAACTGGTGATAAATTTACAGGTCCAATTACTGGTGTTGTAAATTATGGCTTCCAAAACTATAAAATTTATGCTGATTTAGAAGATATGCAAGCTAAGTTTG
The DNA here is from genome assembly GCF_003352005.1 of Oceanobacillus zhaokaii. Lineage (GTDB taxonomy): Bacteria > Bacillota > Bacilli > Bacillales > Amphibacillaceae > Oceanobacillus > Oceanobacillus zhaokaii. Next base: position 3,502,979 of record NZ_CP024848.1, on the reverse strand, counting down.
TAAAAGGGGAAGCAACACCAGAAACAACAACGATTGAAAAAGAAGAGGACAAGTTAACGGTAGCATCTTATAACTTGGAAAACTTCTCAAATAATAAAGCTTCATCATCTGATGATAAAGCAAGGAAATTAGCCAGAGCATTTGCAAAAGACATGCAAAGCCCTGATATTATTGGTGTAACAGAGGTCCAGGATAATAATGGACAGGATGCAGGGGACTCAGCAGCAAATGAAAGCTATGAGCGTTTAATTCAAGCAATTGTCGATGCTGGTGGCGTTAAATACGAATATGCCAATATTGATCCGGTGAATAATGCGGACGGTGGTGCACCGAATGCAAATATTCGTGTTGGCTTCTTGTACAACCCAGAACGTGTGACATTAACAGAGGGTATGCCAGCAGGTGATGCAACAACAGCAGTTGGCTATGAAGATGGAAAATTAACACATAATCCAGGACGAATTGATCCAAACAACGATGCGTTTAATAGCAGTCGCAAGCCTTTAGCAGCACAATTTGATTTCCAAGGGGAAAGTGTTATCGTGATTGCTAACCACTGGAATTCAAAATCTGGGGACACGCCATTATTTGGCTCTACGCAACCACCAGTTTATGACAGTGAAGTGCAGCGTAAGGAAATTGCTACAATCGTAAGTAATTTTGTTACAGATATTAAAACACAAAATCCAGAAG